>DATGCC010000727.1:0-4646 GCA_035312345.1 Rhodothermales bacterium | reverse complement strand
CTGGTTTTTACACGGGCTATGCCACTTCGTCCTCTGGGGAGCGAGAAGCGGTGGCTATCATCATCGATACGGCAGAGACCAATGCGGATCACCTGAAGTATTTGATTAACTGGAAGTCCTACCAGAGCGGCGGCACTGTGCGTTACGACCGGGAGCGCGGGGCGGTGGACTTGGAAAATCACTATCGCCTCTTCATCGCCTCTGCCAACGAAAACAACCTCGTCTTGGAAACCCGCTCTCCACAGGCGAACGTGCCTCAGGTCAAAGTCATCAAAAGCAATCTGCCGCAGTGAAACATCCTATCCTCCTGTTGTTGGCCGGCGTCTTGCTCTGGTCGGCCTGCTCCGATGCCGCTCCCCCCATCTCTCCACCAGCGGTGCGGGTGACTGACAACACCCAGCAACTCGACTCCTTGCGAGATCGCAACGCCGCTCTTACCCAGGAACTCCGCCTGCGCACCGAGTTTCTTGAATCTTACACCCGCATTGTGAATGAGACGCTGGGGCAACTGGAAGCCATCAGCGAGCGCGAGGGCCTGCTCCGCCAGATCCGCCTGGAGATGGACGGTACGGAGAGCCCGGCAACCCTGCAAACAGCAACCATTCAGAGCCGCATCCAAGATAACCTCGCTGCCATTGAACACTACATCGCCGAGAGCAAACGACAGCAGGCGGCGCTAGAGGAAATGACGGCATCTCCAGAAGCCGATGTCTCTGGCTTGCAATCGACGATCCGCACACTGTCTACACTTGTCCGTGAGAAAGAGCGCACCATTGTCGCCATGCGCGAAGAGGCCAAGAGGATGCTCGACCGCATCGCCTCGCTCGGCAAAGCCAACACCCGCCTCGTCGCCGAAAACACCGAACTGCGCGAAGCCTACTTCGTGGTCGGCACCCGCGACAAACTCATGGCAGACAACATCATCGACCGCAGCGGTGGCTTCCTCAGCATCGGTCGCAAAACGCACCTCAGCGAACTGGACGCCCGGCACTTCCAGACAACCACCGTTGAGACACGCACCGTGCCCATCGGGCAAAACCTCACGGACTATAAGATCCTCTCTCCGCACCAACAACGCGAAGACCTGTTCAGCTTCGACAACCGCGACGGCACCATCCACCTAGCGATCCACAACGCCGACGCCTTCTGGAAGCTTTCCCGCTATCTAGTGATTGAGATAAAGCGGTAGGCTGGAATGAGGCTAAGAGCCTATGAATCTAGGAGACTAAGATTTTGTTGCTCAGGCATCTCCTAGACTCGTAGTCTCCCCTGCTCCTAGACTCATCTTTTTCCTGCACGTCTCGTTTTCATTTCCGAAGTTGGGTAGCGTCTTGGTGCATTCAGTCATTGGCTTCGCTGTCATTGGCTCACTTCGTTCGCGTCATTGATTGTTTGGTAACTTGTCTTCATCAACGACCAATGACGTGCCGAAGGCACCAATGACAGCGAAGCACCTGACGCGCCGAAGGCGCAAATGCCCCTTGCCTCGTAACTATAGGCAAAATATCAGAACTAGCCCAATATCTTTGTTGCGAAGCGCCTAAGCCCACATGCTCACTGCCGTACGCACCTTTTTCCGCTCGCTGTATCTCGAACGTCGCTTTTTTGTCGCGATGGGCGGCGTGGCACTGTTGTGGGTGCTGGGCTTTTTTGCACCGGTCCTCACGGCTTTTGCACAGGTAGCCCTGTGGGTGCTCCTCGTGCTGGTGGCGCTGGACCTGCTGTTGCTCTACCGCGTGCGGGCGGGCGTCCGTGCCCACCGACTTACCCCGGAACGCCTTTCCAACGGCGACGACAACGACCTGCGCATCCATGTCGCCAACGCCTACCGTTTCCCGCTCCACGCCACATTGATTGACGAGTTGCCCTTCCAGTTCCAGGTGCGCGACGCGACGTACCAGCTGACGGTGCCCTCTGGTATGGAACGGACGGTGCAATACACGCTACGGCCCACCGAGCGTGGTTCGTATGCCTTTGGCGCGCTCAACGTGTACGCCAGCACGCCGCTCCAGTTGGCCTCGCGCCGCTACCGCTTCGAGGAAGGAGCCGAAGTGCCGGTCTATCCGTCGTTTTTGCAGATGCGGCAGTACGAACTGCTGGCGATCTCGAACCGGTTGGAAGAGGTAGGCGTTAAGAAGATTCGGCGGGTGGGTCACACGATGGAGTTTGACCATGTGCGCGACTACGTGCGGGGCGACGACCCGCGCACGATCAACTGGAAAGCCACGGCGCGGCGCGGGTCGCTGATGACCAACCAGTACCGCGACGAACGCGCCCAGCCCGTCTACTGCGTGCTCGATATGGGCCGTGTGATGAAGATGCCCTTCGAAGGCCTCACGCTGCTCGACTATAGCATCAATGCCAGCCTCGTCCTGAGTAACATTGCCCTGCTGAAGCAGGACCGCGCCGGGCTGGTCACGTTTTCGCACCAGATGGGCATCCTCCTCCCCGCCGCCCGCAAACCTGGCCAGATCTACCGCATCCAGGAAGCCCTCTACAACCTCGAAACCGACTTTCTCGAATCTGACTATGCCATGCTGGCCGCGCACCTGCGTCGCCACCTGCACCGGCGTGGCCTGCTGCTGCTCTTCACCAACTTCGAGACGCGCTCGTCCATGCAGCGGCAACTGCCCTACCTCCGCGCCCTTGCCAAGCAGCATGTGGTGGTCGCTGTTTTTTTCGAGAACACAGAACTCCGCGCCCTCCTTGACAACACACCGCGCACGACGGAAGCCATCTACATCAAAACCATCGCGGAAAAGTTTGCCTTCGAGAAACGCGAAATTGTCAAGGACCTGAGCCGCCACGGCATCCAGTCCATCCTTACCCCGCCGGAGGACCTCTCCGTCAATACGATTAATAAATACCTGGAATTGAAGGCACGAGGAATGGTTTAGGAAAGAAATGTACGATTTTGGATTGCCGAAAATGCAGGGGAAAGAAAACCAGGAACCTTCAACCAGAAACCTACGCAACTTCGGCCAGCGGATCGGCCGGTTCGGCGTGTCCATCGGGATGGGCATCGTCGTGGGCTTCGGGTTCAAGATGAGCGGTGACGACAACCTGATCTTTAGGAAAGAGCGCGATGACGGCTTCTTCGACGGCATGCGACCGTTCATGCGCTTCTGCAAGGCTCAGATGGTTGGGGAAATGGAGATGGTACTCGATCCACACCTGATCGTTGACCCGGCGGTGCCGCACTTGATGGTAGCCCCGGATGGTGTGCGCCTGCACGGCAGCGTCGAG
This sequence comes from Rhodothermales bacterium, assembly GCA_035312345.1. Lineage (GTDB taxonomy): Bacteria > Bacteroidota > Rhodothermia > Rhodothermales > DATGCC01 > DATGCC01. The sequence continues at coordinate 1,400 of DATGCC010000727.1, read as the reverse complement.
TTCCGCCAGCAGCGCCTGCGAATCTTCATCGCTTACCCGCTCCATGAGCCCGTCATACGACTGTGAGATGAGCTTGAGACCCGTCCAGGCCAGGTTGAGACCCACCAGGATCGCCACGACGGGGTCGAGCCACACGAGGTCGGTGAGCCACACCAGCGCTATGCCGATGAGCACGCCGAGGCTCGTCCACATGTCGGAGAGCACATGCTTGCCATTGGCGATGAGCACGAGGCTGTTGTGCTGCCGCCCCGTCCGTATGAGATAAAACCCCAGCACCAGATTGACCAGCGACAGCCCCCCGATGAGCAGCAGCCCTGTGCCCAGTTTCTGCAAGGTTGGGCCGACGATGAGCGCGTGCCCCGCCGTATACATAATCGTCAGCGCAGCAATGAAAATCATCCCGCCCTCGAACCCGGACGACAAATACGCGATCTTGCCGTGTCCGTAGGGGTGCCCCGTGTCGGCGGGCTTGACGGCATACCAGAGACTGAAGCCCACAAACGCCGTCGCCATGAGATGAATGACCGACTCGGCAGCATCGGAAAAGATGGCGGCGCTGCCCGTAACAAAATAGGCAGCGAGCTTGCCTGCGAGCATCAAAAACGACACCGCCAGACTCGCCATCATCGCGGTCTTGCGGGGATCTCGCATCGTGGGCTGTGCATTGGAAGAAGCCATGCGACGATGTACCCGTCCCGCTCATGCCGGGTTGCTTTCCGTCCACTTCTTGATGGATGTTTGGCAATTTAGGAAGGGATAAAACGGGTGTTTTGCCAGACTCATTTTTGACGTAATAGAACACAGACAGGGCGAATGACCGCGAATTTATCCGTGTCATCCTTGTCCCATTTCCCAAAACCTCCATGCCCCACCTCGAACACATCGGCCTCGCTACCGCCGACCCAGAAGCCGTAGCTGCACTCTACGAAATGCTCCTCGGCGTCCAACCCTACAAGCGCGAACGCGTGGACCGGGAGGGCGTGCAAACCCACTTCATTTCAGCTGGATCGACAAAACTCGAACTGCTTGAAGCACTCAGCCCAGACTCTCCGGTGGCACGGTACCTGGAGAAACGCGGCGAGGGACTGCACCACCTGGCCTTCGAGGTAGACGACATTCACGCGCACATGGCCACCCTACGCGAAAAAGGCTTCACCCCGCTCTCCGATGAGCCGAAGCCCGGAGCCGATGGCAAATTGATCTTCTTCCTCCACCCTAAGCAAACCCACGGCGTCCTCGTCGAATTCTGCCAGAGCGTCGCGACGCCCCTGGTGCCCACACAGATACCTTACCAAGACGAGCACCTGACCGTCTACGAACGTGGCCATACAGCAAACCCCACGCTCGTCGTGCTGCACGGAGCCGCTGGCGCAACACTGCTGGAGACGGCTCCACTGATC
>DATGCC010000726.1:0-11411 GCA_035312345.1 Rhodothermales bacterium | reverse complement strand
TCCAGGTTTTCAGCCAGAAAGAACGGCTCGAAGGGACGGGCGGGCTCGAACTGGTTCCATACTCGTTCGATGGCTTCCAGCGTGGGTCGTGCATCGCCCGGCGCGAGACGGACGGCGAGGTACGCAAACCACGCCGCGTCGTGCCCAATGACGAGTGGCTGCACCGTCTGCCGCAATGGCGCAAAGTTGAAATCTTCCACAATGCCCACCACCGGGCGATCCGGTGAGTTTTCGACGGCAAACCACACCCATTTGCCGAGGGCATCATCCGTCCACTCCACGGTCTGGACGAACTGCTCGTTCACCAGCGCTGCCTGTCTGTCTGTTTCAAAAGCCTCGTCCAGGTCGCGGCCTTGGGCGATAGTCAGGCCGAATGTTTCTGCCAGTTCCTCGTCGGCAAAGAGCCCCGCCACTCCCATCTGCTCTTCTTCATCGCCCTCGCGCACGATGCCGCGCACCGTCACCTCACGCCCCACTACGTCCGAGAGGGCTGTCGCGTGCAGTATGCTGCTGTTGCGCTTGATCTCATCCTTGAAGGCCTCCACATTCTCCTTCACCGCCGTCCCGCGAATGGGAATCATCACGATCTGCTCTTTCTCGAAGCCGAGGTCTTTCTCCTGCAAATAGCGCAACTGCTGATAAACGACGAAGGTGCTCACGAGCAATACAATGGAGATGGCAAACTGCGTGACCACCAGCGCCTTCCGCAACACCGCCACTGACGACGATCCCGTTGTGCCGCTACCCCACAACGCCCGCGTCGGCTCGTAGGCCGAGAGCACAAAAGCCGGATACACGCCCGCCAGCGCACCGATGAGCAACCCGATCCCCAGCACACCCAGCACGAAAACCGGCGTTGCTGCCATCGTGCGCGCCATCGGCGTGCCTATGAGATCGCCGAAGGCAGGAAGCAGCAAGACGGCCAGCACCGCCCCCAGTAGGGCTGCCAACAGACTCACGATCACCGACTCGCCCAGAAACTGCTGGATCAACTGCCTGCGCTCCGCCCCGAGCACCTTGCGCATCCCCACCTCCAAGGCCCGTTGGAGCGACCGCGCTGTCGTGAGGTTCATAAAGTTGATACACGCGATCAGCAAAATCAGTACCGCGATAATGGCGTAGAGTTGCACGGCCTGCATGCTGCCGTTGGGCGCGATCTCCTGGTACAGGGTCGAGTGCAGGTGGATATCCGTCAATGCCTGAAAGGAATAGGTGACGTCGTCGTGGAGGTTTTCCGGGAAATGCGTCCGCACAAAATCCGGCAGCGTCGCCTCCACCGTCTCGGCCCGTACTCCTGGCGGCAAGAGCGCGTAGGTGTGGCACGGGTTCCAGAACCAGCCCTGCCATTCAGACTCGTTGCCCGTCGCGCCGAGAATAGCAGCCTCATTTTGTAGCGCCGCCAGAAAATCAAAGCGGATGTGGGTATTCAGCGGCGGATCTTCGGCCACGCCCGTGATGCGAAAGTCGAGCGAATCCTCGAAGGTGAGCACCTTGCCCATCGGATCGGCCTCGCCAAAGTAGCGCCGCGCTGCCGACTCGGTGATGACCATCGTGAACGGCTCGTCCAGCGCTGTCGCCGGGTCGCCCTGCAGGAGTGGAAAAGAGAACAGGTCGAAGACCGTCGAGTCAGTGAAGAAGAGGCGATCTTCGTAGAACCGTTTGTCCTGATAACTCAGGAGCGGCGTCTTCTGATAGGTCTGGTAGAAGCGCGTCGTCTTGGCATCGGCGAACGTGGCAAAGGCGGGCCCAAACGGGAACGGGATGCTGGCCGACTCCTCCACCAGCGTGCCTTCCTCATAATATTTTTCCGTGATGCGAACGACCCGGTCGGCGTGCTCGTGGAAACGATCGAAGCTCAGTTCGTGCAGAATGAAGAGTCCGATCAACAGAAAACACGCCAGCCCTACCGCCAGCCCCAACACATTAATGAGGGCAAAGACCTTCTGGCGTTGCAACGTCCGCAGCGCAATGGTGAGATAATTTTTGATCATGTGTCAACAACGGTAATGCCATCAAGCTTCTTTGCGGGAATACAGCATACCATTTTTCCCCGGTCGAAGTATACTATATATGAAACAACGATGTCAATCGAACGCTACGATGTAATTTCTCCTTTTTGGGCTGACCAATTATTCGCTTTTCCACACTCCACTCATGGATGTTTGAATCTGCAATAGAAGGCTTGCTTTGCTCAGATAGCCGCACCATGTGCCATCTCGATACAAGGCATCTTGCTTGAGGCTGTGCTTTCCTGTATCATGGTTTCTATCTTTGTCCGACCGGCTCTCCCCCGCTCCACATAAGACCTCCTATTCAAGCCCTTTCATTTATGGCCCATACGGAATCAAATCGCAGTGTTTGGAACTCGAAACTCGGTTTCATTCTCGCTGCCAGCGGCTCGGCGATTGGCCTCGGCAATATTGTCTTTTTTAGCTCCAATGCCTACCAGTTTGGCGGCGGCGCATTTTACCTGCCCTACTTCGTGGCGTTGTTTGTAATCGGCATTCCCGTCATGATCACCGAGTTTGGGCTGGGTACCATGACCGGGCGCTCCTTTCCGGAAGCCCTCTACCGGGTGGCCGGGCAAAAGGCAGAGTTCGTAGGCTGGTGGAGCCTGGGCAGTGCGCTGTTCATTACCATGTACTACCAGGCGATCCTGGCGTGGGCGCTGGGCATGATGTTCGGCTCCTTCGGTCAGTTGTTCGAGGGGGGCATATCGGCTCCTTTTGCTCCTTTTACCGACCCTACGACAGGCCCCAACGCCACGGTTTACTTCTTCAACCTGATCACCACCTGGTGGCCGCTGCTGTGCGTCCTAGTCATCTGGGGCTTGAACCTGTTGATTCTGTGGAAAGGCACCGAGACGATCGAGCGGGCAGTGCGCATCTTTGTGCCCCTCATGTGGCTGTTCATGTTCGGCCTCATCATCCGGGGTCTCACGCTCGAAGGAGGACTCGACGGTGTGCTGTATCTCTTCACGCCTGACCTGAACGGCATTTCGCAACCAGAGGTCTGGCGCGGCGCTTTTGCACAGATGTTCTTCTCGCTCTCCCTCGGGCTGGGCACGATGACGGCCTATGCGTCCTACTTGCCCAAAGACGCTGACCAGGTCAACAACTCGCTCCTGGTTTCTTTCATGAACTGCGGGTTCGAATACATCGCGGGCATCGCCATCTTCTCACTGCTGTTCGTCTTCGCGCTGAACCCTGCTGGCAGCACCCTGTCACTGTCCTTCTTCGCCATCCCACAGGGCATCGCTGCCTTCCCTGGCGGAGAAACCATCGTAGTCATCTTCGGGGCCACCTTCTTTTTCCTCATTGTTATCGCCGGGCTGACCTCGTCCATCTCGCTGATCGAAGGTCCTGCCTCCGCACTGATCGACAAACTGGGCATCAGCCGCGCCAAAGCACTGGCTTGTATTGCCATACCGGGCGTGATCGGTTCGATCTGCTTTACGCTGCCTCAAATCATCGACCCGGCCCTGGCGGGCAATGGTACGCTGGGACTTTCCTTGCTGGATGTGATGGACCACTGGGCATTCAGCTACAGCCTGCTCACCGTCGGTTTTCTGGAATGCCTCATGGTGGGCTGGGTGCTGGGTGCCGACAAGCTGCGCCAGGCCGTTAATGCCCACAGCCGCCTGCCGCTGGGCCGCTGGTTCAATGGGCTGATCAAGTTTGTGGCTCCTGGGCTTCTGGGCATCGTGCTCTTCTGGAACCTGTACGAAGAGTTCTTCTCTGGCAACGCCCTCTATGGCACGGGCGTGGACCTGAGCGGCTTTGAATGGATTCCCTACGTGATTCCTTTTGTCTGGCTGATCGGGACCATCGTGATCGCAAGCTATCTGACGTTCGGCCGTGCCTTTGCTCGCTCAGAAGCCGAACCGCTCCCTTATCGAGACTCTCAAACGACTGCCTGATATGCCTGCACGTCTCTTGTTCTTCTGCCTCGTCTTGCTGATCGGGTATACTGGTGATGCCACGGCCCAGTACACGCTGACCCCCGAGGACATCTACGTCGGTACGCCCGTGACGATCACCTTGGCAGAGCCTGCCGACACCCTCACCGTCACCTACCGGCCCAATAGCAGCATTGCCACCCAGGAATTCTTACTGACCAACGGTCAGCAAACAGTAGAATGGATACCTCAGCAAGCCGGTGTAGCCGCGATCTCGACCCCATCGGGAGGGGCGCAAAACGTCTCGGTACGCTTCCAGAGCTCACCGGTCAGTGGCATCTTCGTGTTGTTCCTCGCCGGGTTCATCCTTTTTGGCGGGGTCATTTTTGCCTTCATCAAGCTCTTTAAGAACAGCCCCGAAAAGCTGGATCCCGAGATTCGGCCGGACACCTGATCATAAGCAAGTTGATCTCTACAAAAATGGGTATATTGTTGGAACATGACGCTTTGCCACCACTACGCGCAGAAACATCGCAGCACGAATAGGGTGGTCTTTCCTTTGCTACCTGCGTCTCTGTTGAACCAGCTGAGGGCTTAGCCCTCTGTGACCTTGGACCCCGACGTTCCTCCTTTATCCGCCTGCCTCGCCCTTTTTCCCCTCGCTGCTGCGTTTGCGCTTGATCCGACGACCTTCGTGACGCTGGTCGTTTTCGTCCTGCTGTTGCTGGCCTCTGCTGTCTTTTCCGGCTCCGAAGTCGCGCTTTTTTCCCTGGATGCCTCTACCCGCGAATCCCTTGCCGACGCCGATGACCGCGCCAGTCGCCGCGTGCTGACGCTGCTCGAACGCCCCCGGCAGATCCTCATCACCATCCTGCTGCTCAACACCCTGGTCAACGTCTCGGCTGCGATTCTGGCCGCGCTGATGACCGAGCGGATCGCGGAAGGCCTGGAACTGAGCCAGACCGTCGTGCTGATCCTCGAAGTGGTCGTGTTGACCTTCGTGTTGCTCGTCGTCAGCGAGATCACCCCGAAGCTCATCGCCACACAGCACGCCGTAGCATTTAGCAAATTCGTGTCAGGGCCGCTACTGTTGTTTCACCGGCTCTTCTATCCGCTATCATCTGCGCTGGCCCGCTCCATGCGCGGCATCCAGCACCGGCTGCGGACGATCTCGTCGCAACGGTTGTCTTCGGACGACCTCAAAGCCATGGCCGCCATCGGACAGGCCCACGGCACGCTAGAAGATGAAGAGCGCGAACTCATCAATTCCATCGTCGAGTTTGGCGACACGTCGGTGCGCGAGATCATGGTAAGTCGGCTCGACATGGTGGCGCTTCCTGTCGCCGCGACCCTACCCGAAGCGCTCGACCTCATCCGCACGCACGGGCACTCGCGTATGCCCCTGTACGTCGATCACCTCGACAGCATCCTGGGCGTGGTCTACGCAAAAGACCTGCTGCCGCATCTCAATAACGGCGCAGGCCACGCCCATGTAGACTGGAGCCGCCTGATGCGCCCGCCGATGTTTGTGCCACTGGGCCGCAAGCTGGATGACCTGCTCAAGGACTTTCAACGCAAGAAAACCCACCTCGCCATCGTGGTGGACGAGTACGGCGGCACGGCGGGCATGGTCACCCTCGAAGACGTGCTTGAAGAAATCGTCGGCGACATCCGCGACGAACACGACGAGCCGGAGGACGAACTCTATGAACAGGTCGATGAGCACACCTACCACGTAGATGCCCGCATCGATCTCGACGACCTCAACGAATTGCTCGACATCGACCTCGACACCGAAAGCTTCGACTTTGAAACCCTCGGCGGCCTCATTTTCCATATCACGGGCGAGATCCCCAGCGAAGGCGATGAAGTCCACTATCCCCCGCTCGCACTCCACGTCCAGAGTGTAGAGAACAACCGCATCGGGCTGGTGCAGGTGACGATAGAACCACCTGCAGAAAGGGGGCATGGCGAAGACGGGCGTACCTCGGAGAATCAGTAGACCGGACAGGAGTTGTGTATCGTGGCGAGATGAGAGGTGGTACTATACTATCGAAACACTCAATACCGTGTATAAAGTCCCCATTGTCATTGCGAGCAACGCGAAGCAATCTCGTACGGAGAATGACAACCCAATGAGATTGGCACGTTCGCTTCGCTCACTCGCAATGACAACTGTATATTGCCCCCTGCTCATCTTTGGCGGCGTGTTGCTTGTCTTCGCAACACGCCCCGTCTACGCTCAGTCCGCTACCACCAGCGTCTCCTATTCCGCAGCTTCGCTACGCGCTGGCCTTCTTTATGCTCCTTCTCCTGCTAGCAAGCTGCCGTCTCCCAATCCAGCCAACGACCGCTGGCTCGGCTTCGACAAGGTGCAGCACGCCACGTTCAGCTTTTTGTGGACGTTGGGGAGCCAATACACCCTCGTCAACAAGATCAGTCTCTCTGAAGGCGACGCGTTGCCTATATCCATTGGCTCAGCAGTGGTTGTGGGCGTCTCGAAAGAGTTGTACGATGAATATGTCACCCCTGGCAACCGGCTCAGCTACCGCGACCTGGCTGCCGACGCAGCCGGGATCGCGCTCGCCACAGTGTTGATTTTGTTGTGAAGCCGTCGATTATCAAGCACATAGCAACGCTGTCCCTAGATCATTCCCGTTTTTCACAGGTAAAAGCTGCCGAATAACCTGACATTGCCTTACTCGTCGCCGTATCTTGGCGCATCCTTGCTCCCGACACGCTGCCTCTTTTCGGTTCCATGCGAAACATCAAAGATCATTGCGGTATTTTCGGTATTTTTAACGCGCCGGAGGCTGCTCGCCTGACGTATTTTGGTCTGCACGCCCTGCAACATCGTGGACAGGAATCGACGGGCATTGTCACCTCGACTTACGACGAGCGCCGTAAAAAACCCATCATGCCGATCCACAAGGATTTTGGGCTGGTGCTGGATGCGTTCAAAGACCCTGAGATTTTCTCGTCGAAGTTGCTGGGCGATTCGGCTATTGGGCACGACCGCTATTCAACCAGCGGCTCTTCGGACAACCGATCAAACATCCAGCCCTTTCTCGTCCATTACCGCGACGGCAACATTGCGCTGGCGCACAACGGCAACCTTTCCAACGCCCGCGAACTCCGCTCGTCCTTTAGCGAACGCGGGACGCTGTTCCAGACGACCTCGGACAGCGAGTTGATTCTCCACCTCATCGCGCAAAGCCGGCGCAGCAAACAAATCGACCAGATCATCGACGCGCTGACTCAACTGGAAGGCGCGTTTTCGCTTGTGATCCTTACCGACGACAGCCTCATCGCCGTGCGCGACCCCAACGGCTTTCGTCCGCTCGCCCTCGGTAAACTCGTCAACAAGGATGATCCGTCGCGTAGCCCGGCCTATTGCATCGCCAGCGAGACGTGTGCGTTCGACATTATGGGCGCAACCTATGTGCGCGATGTACAACCCGGCGAAATTCTTATCATTGACCGGAACGGCTGCGAGACGGGCGAATTTACGAGCTACCACCTGCCGCAGCAGCACGGTGTCAGCCAGTGCGTCTTCGAGTACGTCTACTTCTCCCGCCCTGACTCCAAAATCTATGGCGAGATGGTGGACAAGGTGCGCCGCAAAATCGGCAAGCAGCTTGCCCACGACGCCCCCGTGCCCAAAGTGGCCGACGGCGAGCAGCGCCCCATTGTCTTTTCCGTGCCCGACTCCTCCAACACTGCCACGCTCGGCTACGTCACCGAGTGCCAGAAGCTGGGCTACGACTGCCGCTACGAGATCGGCCTGATCCGCAACCACTACGTTGGGCGCACGTTCATTGCACCGGGGCAGGACAAGCGCGAGATAAAGGTGCGCAGCAAGTTCAACACCGTTGAGGGCTTGCTCAAAGACCGCATTGTCGTGATGGTGGACGACTCGATTGTACGCGGCACCACGGCCAAAATCCTCGTCAGGATGGTGCGCGAGGCCGGAGCCAAAGAGGTGCATTTCCGCGTCGCCTCACCGCCCGTCATCAGTCCGTGTTTCTACGGCATGGACTTCCCCAGCCACGACGAACTCGTCGCCAACCAGTTCGACAGCATCGAAGCGATGGGCCAATGGCTGGAGGTCGACTCGCTGGCTTACCTGACACCGGAGGGCTTGATGAAAGCTGTGCAGAAAGCCAACGAAAGCAAGCTAGGCTACTGCAATGCCTGCTTCACCGCCAACTACCCCGTGCCCGTGCAGATGGACGTAACGAAGGAAGAGAACGAATGGTAGTTTGAGTGCGGATTTCGGAGTTCGAATTGGGAAGTTGAAAAGTGTTTCCCTGAACGCCGTGCTCATTGACACGGGTGCGGCGTTTTTTATAGGTTTAATGCCCTCTTCCCCCTTCCCTTGCTTTTCATCGCAACACGAAGCCGTTGCTTGCGTTTGGAAGTATCCAACCTAGCTCAATCTGGAGATGTTGATATGCACAACCGTTTTGCTTTTTGTCTGCTGGCTGCTTTGCTCTTGCTCCCAACCCTGGCCATGGCACAGGACCGCCGTCCCATCCCCTACCCGGTCATGCCACCACTCCAGTTTCAGCAAGCCATAGAAAACGGCACCCGCACCACGACGGGCGAGCCGGGACCGAACTACTGGACCAACACCGCGGATTACGACATTCAGGCCACGCTGACGCCGGCCACCAAGACGCTGAGTGGCACCGAAACCATTCGCTATCACAACAATTCACCAGACACGCTCGGTTTTGTGATCGTGCATCTGCGGCAGAACCTCCACAAGCCCGAGGCTATGCGCAACCGCTTTGTGCCGCTCACCGAGGGTATGCTCGTTTCAGAAGTCAAGGTCAACGGCGAAGTCCTCTCGGAGCCGGAATCCAGAGACGCCCCTGGCTACCGCGTGCGGGGCACCGTGATGCAGGTCGTGCCGTCAGCGCCTATTTTGCCTGGCAGCACAGCCGAGTTTGCGTTTGCCTGGAGCTTTGAAGTACCCGAAGCCGGAGCCCCCCGCATCGGGCAGGATGGCGAGATTTTCTACGTCGGTTACTGGTATCCACAGATGGCTGTCTACGACGATGTCAGTGGATGGAAAGCCGATCAGTATATGGCGAACGGCGAGTTTTATATGGGTTACGGCGATTATAATGTCGCACTGACGGTGCCTGAGGGGTGGGTCGTCGGAGCCACGGGCACGCTGCAAAACGCAGATGAAGTCCTCACCGAGCAAACCCGCGCCCGCCTCGCCGAAGCGGCGCAGACCCACGAAGTCGTTTCCATCGTCGGCGAAAACGAGCGGATGCCAGGCACTTCGACTGCTGACAGCGACGACGGCATGCTCACCTGGCGCTTCCAGGCCAACGATGTGCGCGACTTTGCCTTTGGCACCTCCGACCAGTATGTGTGGGACGCCACCACTGCCAACGTAGGCGACACCGATGGTGACGGGGAGCGTGACACGTCCATGATCCACGCCTTCTACCGTCCAGGCACCGCTTCGTGGGAACGTTCGGCCGAGTTTGCGCAGTTCTCCATCGAGCATCTGTCAGAGACCGTCATGCCCTATCCGTACCCACACATGACCACGGTGGAGGGTGTCATCGGCGGCGGCATGGAGTTCCCGATGATTACCCACATTGGGGGAAGCCGTTCGGACCAGTCGCTCTTCAGCGTCACCTACCATGAGATCAGCCACATGTGGTTTCCAATGATCGTCGGGCAGGACGAGAAACAGTTCACCTGGATGGACGAAGGACTGACCTCGTTCAACACCAATGAAGGCAAAACAGATTTCTGGGACAGCGATGCCTGGGATCCGTCGCAGCAAAGCTACTACTACCTCGCCGGGTCGGGCTATGAAGTCGAACCCATGCGCCACGGCGACGACTACCCGGACGGCACCCCGGCCCGTGGTATTGCTGGGTACAGCAAGCCTGCCATCACGCTACACGCCCTGCGAGGTCTGGTCGGCGAGGAGACGTTCCGCCCGATCTACAAAGAATACGCCCGCCGCTGGGCCTTCAAGCACCCGCAACCCTACGACCTTTTCAACACCTTTGAAGATGAGTTGGACCAGGACCTCGACTGGTTCTGGACCGCGATGCTTTTTGAGACCTGGACACTGGATCAGGCCATCGCCGATGTGGATCAGAGCGCAGAGCATGTCGTCGTCACCGTCGAAGACAGGGGGCTAACGCCGATGCCTGCCACCCTGCGCGTGACGTACGAAAATGGCGAAACGGCCGAGCAAGTGATTCCGGTAGATGTGTGGCTTAACGGTGAACGCGAGGCCACCGCCACCTTCGAGCCCGGCACCGTCACCCGCGTTGAGATCGACCCTGAAGCGTATTTTCCCGATGTGGACCGGAGCAACAACGTGTGGGGGAACTAGCGGCGGCGTCAATAAATTTAAGAGACTGTATCAAAATCTTGCAAAGGCGACTCAGGCTCTTGACGTGCATCCCCTGAGCACCCTATCTTTGCGACCCGCTTCGGGCTTATCCCGAACACTGGGAAATTCCTCGGTAGCTCAACGGTAGAGCATGCGGCTGTTAACCGCAGGGTTGTAGGTTCGAATCCTACCCGGGGAGCCTCATAGGACTGACAGCAGAGATTCGCTGTCAGTCCTTCTTTTTTTGTATCAAAATCGCCGTTTTTGCCCCCTAGAAGGGCGATTGCCTCAATTACTTCCGTGGTTCGATATTTTCCATCCTCATAGACCAGTTTTTCGAGGAATATTAAACCAATGAGTTTTTGCTTCACTCCTACCGGCGCTTCTCTGTAGTATTTCGGCAGTCCCGATAGAAGCGATAGACCGTATCGGACATACCGCATATAGTTGGTGTCTGTCTGCTCCAGTACTAGGTTGCGTGGACAATTGACAATGTAGAGCGCATGACCGACATTCGCTCGAAAACACGATGCCTCAGCACACTATATCCGACGAGCAGTTCGCTCGTATCGAAGACCTCTTGCCCGGCAAAGCCTCTGACCGTGGCGTCACCGCTCGCGACAACCGCCTCTTCATCAACGCTGTGCTCTGGATCGACCGCAATGGGGCTCCCTGGCGCGCTTTGCCTGAACACTTCGGCAACTGGAATTCGGTCTTCCGTCGCTTCCGGCGATGGGCCGAGCATGGTGTCTGGGACCGTATCTTCACTGCATTGCAGGTCAGCGATAGCATCGCCGACCTCGAATGGGTCATGCTCGACTCGACTTCGATCAGGGCTCATCAGCATGCCGCTGGACAAAAAAAGCAGCGCCGCCAACGAAGCACTCGGTCGCTCACGGGGCGGGTTCACAACGAAGCTCCACGCGCTCTGTGACGCGCTCGGCAATCCGATGCGTTTTCTCTTGACGCCGGGCCAGTGCGCCGACATTACGCAGGCGAGAGCCTTGCTTGATCGAATTGAAGCAGGGGCCGTCATTGCGGACAAAGGGTATGATGCCGACTGGCTGGTTGCGCACCTCAGCGAAATGGGCGCATCCGTGGTGATTCCGCCGAAGCGCAATCGCCTTGTGCAGCGTT
>DATGCC010000725.1:0-3374 GCA_035312345.1 Rhodothermales bacterium | reverse complement strand
TTTCAGCGCGTTCGTGCGCAACGTGCAAACTATCGCGGGCGACTCGGTCGTCTTCGGCGGCAGTCTGGCTCCAGGAATGTCAGCAGCAGAAACGCCTCGGCTGGCACATACCGCCAATGCCCTGCGTTTTGAATATGCAGCCCCCAGCTACATCCTCCCCAAGCCAACCACCTATCAGGTGCGGCTCGACGGTTTCGACGAAGGGTGGTCGGACTGGACCGATGAGACACGGAAGGACTACACCAACGTGCCCCCCGGCGACTACATCTTCCGGGTGCGTGCCCGCGACTATCAGGAGCAGATCAGCGAAGAGGCAGCGTACGCTTTTGTTCTGTTGCCACCATGGTACCGGTCCGGGTGGGCGTATCTGATTTACTTACTGCTGGCGCTGGGGCTGCTCTATGCAGCCATGCAGTGGGTGGTACGCTGGCGCTCGGCGAAGCTCGAAGCACAGAACCGCGCCCTGGAGCAGACGGTGGCGGCGCGCACCCTCCAGATCAGCGAGCAGAACGAGCGGCTGGAAACACAGAATACGCTCCTCAAGGAACAGAAGCAGCATATCGAGGCGCAGGCGCATCGGTTGCAAGAGATGGACGAGGTCAAGAATCGCTTCTTCGCCAACATCTCCCACGAGTTCCGCACGCCGCTCACGCTGATGATGGGGCCCCTCGAAAACACCCTGGAATCCACAGCCGATGACGAGGTCACAGTAGCACGGACGGCGCTCGAAACCAGCCTGCGCAACGCCCGCCGTTTGTTGCATCTCATCAACCAGTTGCTCGATCTGGCAAAGCTCGATGCGGGCCGGATGGCGCTACATGCCGATCAGGGTGACTTTGTGCAGTTTCTCCGCATCCTCACAGCGGGTTTCTCCTCGCTGGCGCAGCAACGCGGCCTGACCCTGACGTTCGTTTCGGAGCCAGACTATCTCGATGCCCGGTTCGATGCTGAAAAGCTCGAAATCGCGTTCAATAATCTGTTTTCTAATGCGCTGAAATTCACGCCATCAGGAGGCGAGGTGGTTATCACCCTCTCACAAGAAGAGGAGACCTCCGCGCTCGTGTCGGTGCGCGACACAGGGATTGGGATCGCGGCCGATGAACTGCCCTACGTGTTCGACCGCTTCCACCAGGTGAACGATGCGCTGGCGCGGTCGCACGAAGGCACTGGCATTGGCCTGGCGCTGGTGCAGAATCTTATTTCCTTGCACGGTGGCTCCGTGGAGGTAGCGAGCACGGAAGGCGAGGGCACCACGTTCTTTGTGCGGTTGCCCATTGTGCAAGACGCAGTGACGGCTGACAACGCACCGGTAGCCCCTCCGATGGCAGAGGACAGACCCACCTCTCGCGCTGCCCAGTATCTTCCTGCCGCGTCGGCACCCCAACCCATACACGATGACGAGGAGGCCTCGGTTGCTGTCTATGTGGTGGACGACAACGCAGAGATGCGGGCTTACATCGCTGACTGCCTCGGAGATCAGTATCATATTGTGGCGGCGGCCAATGGACGGGAGGCGCTGAAAATGATGCGGACCACCCCACCGGATCTGATCATCACTGACCTCATGATGCCCCACATGGACGGGTATGCCCTCATCAAAGCCCTCCGCCGCGACGAAGTACACAGCCGGGTGCCCATCTTGATGCTCACGGCCCGCGCTACAGACGATGCGACCATCAATGCGCTGGAAGCGGGTGCTGATGAGTATATCGCCAAGCCGTTCAATGCCCGAGAGCTGCGGGCCCGGGTTCATAACATGCTGGCCTTGCAGCAACAGGCACGTACGTTGCAAGCCCTCAATGAAACGCTGACCCACACAAACAAATTGCTCTGGCAAGAGAGTGAGGCCAAGACCCAACTGCTCGGCATGGCCGCGCACGATTTGCGCAATCCACTGGCCGGTATCATTGGTTTTGCGAACGTGCTGCAAGAAGACTTTGAGTTTCCTGCCGAACCCCAGGAATTTATTGATCTGATTCAATCCAATGCCCAGCAAATGCATGGGTTGCTGGAAGACTTGCTCAATTCCGTATCCATTGAGAGTGGGCGCATTACCCTTACCAAAAAGCGGCTGGATCTTGCTCCACTGGCGCAGTGGGTTGTCCACAGCCTGCGCCCGCAAGCCGAGCACAAACAGCAGCACCTCCGCTACAAAGCGCCCAAAGAGCCGTGCATGATGGAGGGCGACGAACTGCGGTTGCGCGAGGCTATAACGAACCTCCTTACCAACGCGATCAAGTATTCGGAAGCGGGCACGACCATCAACGTAGAGGTCTTGAAGAAAAAGGATACATGCACCATCGCTGTGTGTGATGAAGGCCCAGGCTTGAGCCAGGAAGATCAGGAACTCCTCTTCCAACCTTTCCAGCGTCTGTCGCCCCGCCCCACCAATAACGAACCGTCTACGGGATTGGGCTTGTATATCGTGCGTCAACTGATGACCCTGCATGAAGGCGATGTTACGGTAGAGAGCGAACAGGGCGTAGGCAGCACCTTCTCCCTGGTGCTCCCTGCCGCCGGAACGCATTCCCCGCCGTCCGCGCCGAGCATGCATACCACTACAGCACGGATGAAACGCCATGATCTAGGAAAGAGAGAAGCATGATTATCACGACAACCCCTTCCATCGAAGGCCGAGCGATCACCGCGTATCATGGCATCGTGACCGGCGAGGCCGTGCTGGGAGCCAACCTGTTCAAAGATATGTTTGCCGGATTGCGCGACATTGTCGGTGGTCGGTCTGGCAGCTACGAGCGCGAGTTGCGCAAGGCCCGCGAAGTGGCCTTCCAGGAACTGGAAGAAGCCGCCCAGCGCTTCGGAGCCAACGCTGTCGTCGGCGTCGATATCGACTACGAAGTGCTCGGTGAGACCAACGGCATGCTGATGGTGTCCGTCAGCGGAACCGCCGTGACGATAGGTTAGAGCGGTTTATGCCTGATACGATCACGCTCCCTGATGGCGTTTATGCCGCCTGCCTTACCCCGCTGCATGATGACCTCCGCATTGACCACGAAACGCTGGCAGGGCACGCCCGCTGGCTGCTGACCAACGGTTGCGATGGGCTCATCCTGCTTGGCACCACAGGCGAAGCCAACAGCTTCAGCATCGCCGAGCGGATGGCCTTGCTGGAGGGTATCATCGAAGCCGGACTGCCACCAAGTCGCCTGATGGTGGGCACGGGTTGCTGTGCGGTGCCGGATACAGTTGCGCTCACAAAGCATGCTATGGCACATGGCGTCGGTGGCGTGCTGATGCTGCCGCCGTTCTACTACAAACAGGCGTCTGACGACGGCATTTTTGCGGCGTTTGAGCAGGTGATCCAGCAGGTGGGCGAAGCGACCTTGCAGGTCTACCTCTACCATTTCCCCAGGATG
>DATGCC010000724.1:0-3934 GCA_035312345.1 Rhodothermales bacterium | reverse complement strand
ACCTATGAACATAAGTTGCTCGATTACGCGACGACGCGGCTTTCTGAAATAGACGGTCTGCGACTCATCGGCACCGCCGCCGAGAAAGCCAGTGTGTGCTCATTTCTGGTGGATGATATTCATCCGTACGACACCGGCACCATCCTCGACCGCCTTGGCATTGCCGTGCGGACGGGGCACCACTGCACGCAGCCGCTGATGGATCGCTTCGGCATCCCCGGCACCGTCCGCGCCTCCCTCGCCTTCTACAACACCCGGGACGATATCGACCGGCTGGTAGCAGGACTGCACAAAGTGAAGCAGATGTTTGGATAACAAGAGGGGTTTCAGGTTATCAGGTTTGTCAGGTTACAGGTTTCTTTCTAAGATCCTAACTGGCCAACCTGATAACCTGTCAACCTGAACCTATATGAACACCATCGCCGACAAAGAGCAGGACATCATTGACGAGTTCTCGATGTTCGAGGACTGGATGGGGAAGTACGAATACCTGATTGAGTTAGGCCGTGAGTTGCCGCTGATTGAGGATGCTTACAAAACCGAGGAATACAAAATCCACGGCTGCCAGGCGCAGGTGTGGCTACGTGCCGAGACCGAAAATGGCACCATCCGCTATAAAGCCGACAGCGACGCCATCATTACGAAAGGGCTCATTGCCCTACTCGTGCGTGTGCTGTCGGGGCAACCGCCGGAAGCCATTACCCACGCCAAACTCGATTTCCTTGACGAGGTCGGCCTGAAAGAACACCTGTCGCCCACCCGCAAGAATGGCCTCGGCGCGATGGTGAAGCAGATGAAGATGTACGCGCTGGCCCTCACCGAAACAGCTACAAACTAAACGCAAAACCCTGAGAACCTGATGAGCTTTGCTAAAACAATGACTCAACGTCCGCTCTCCCCTAGCGGGAGAGAGACAGAGTGAGGGGAAATCTACTCCAACAAGACACCCTCACCCTGGCCCTCTCCCATCAAGGGAGAGGGAACGTAAACCGCATCGTCGTGCCTGCAAGCGCACTGGCGTAATTCTAGCAATTGAGTATATAGACCATGAGCACCGTACTCGTAAACAACGGAAGCAACCCCGATCTGCTTGATAACGTCATCGAGTCGGTCCGCGAGGTGTACGACCCCGAGATCCCCGTCAACATCTACGACCTCGGCCTCATCTATGTGCTAGAGGTAAAAGAGGACGACAGCGTCTACGTCAAGATGACGCTGACGACGCCGAACTGCCCGGCGGCTGGTATTCTGCCGAGCCAGGTCGAGCAAGCCGTCGCCTACACCGAAGGCGTCAACGATGTCGATCTGGAGTTGACCTTTGACCCGCCATTCACGGTCGATATGATGTCGGATGAAGTCCGGTTAGAACTCGGCCTTGCCTAATTGCAGCGTTCGGATTGCGACGTGTTCTCCACAACAATGCAGTCCAAAAACCCTTTTCCAAATACCAACTTTGAAACACACGCAGACCATAGCGATGGCCCGCAGCCTCCTCGCCGAAGGGCGAGGCAGCGATGTGGCGCGGATGCTGGAGCCGCTCATCGAGTCGGTGCCAGACGATGGGTCTGCGGCGCTCGGAGCCGACCAGGTGGTGCTGCGGTGTCTACTCGCACGGGTGCGGTTGCTACGTTACGGGGATGTGCAACAAGCCCGGGCCTTGCTTCAGCCTTTTGAGAAAGCAACGGAGCGGGCCACCCTGCCCCCCCTCGTACAGGCCGAGGTAGCACTCTGGCTCGGCTGGATTCGCATCTGGCACACCCGCCCCACCTATAACGAAGCGCTGGCGTTGCGGCTGCTGGATGAAGCCCTGCACGGCTTCGAGCAGGCTATGAACACGTCGGGGCGTTGCTGGGCGCTGCTCGGACGGGCACACGCCTATTTTACGATTGACGAATACAGCCTGATGCAGCAGGCCCTCAGCGAGGCATCCCGTCTGCAAGAGAAGCTAAACGACGCCTACGCGGCCCTCTGGCTGCTCGATTTTCAAACGCTGGCGGCGCGCTTTGCCTGCCGCTACGACAACGCCCTCGCCTATGCCGAAAAGCTACTAGCGCAGGCCAACACCCTCAACGACACCTTTGGAAAGGGCCGAGCGTTGGCTTGCCGTGCAGCCCTCTACAACGACCTCGGGCGCTCCCCAGACCCGATTATTGAAGCGGCAGAACAGGCAGTGCATTTCCTCTCACGCACTGCCGACAAACCCGGCCACTGGCTCTTCTACGCCTATCGGGCACACATCGAAACACTTCTACGACAAGGCCACACCGATGGGGCAAATCGGCTCATCACGACGGCGCTTGATGCGGCCTCCGACCAGCCTGCTGCCGCACCGTACCTGCTGCTGCTCCGCATACGCTTGCAGATCGACCAGAACAACTTTGAGGAGGCAGAGTCCCTTTTCACCACCGTTGATGCACAGATGCACCGGTTGCAAAACCGGCTGTTGACCGCCGATGCAGCCCTCGTGCGCAGTGTACTGCTAGAAAAGCAAGATGACCTGGACAAAGCTGTTCACTGGGCAGAAAAGTCATACCAGGTCGCACGTGAGACGGGACAACCCCGGCAGCAAGTGAGGGCGTTGCTGCATCTGGCCCACCTCCACTTGCTAGGAGACGACGAGGCAGAAGCCCGTCACCACCTTGCAGCCTCGGAGACGTTCAGTCATCTGTTCGGTGTACTTCCCATTGCAGCTTTGCGCTATGAGGTGCTGGGGCAATTGGCGCTTTCTGAATCAGAGGAAGCAGCAGCCCATGCCGCCTTTGCTCAAGCCCGCACCGCTCGTGCCCTCATCGGCGACGTTCGGCAAACATCCGATTTACCTACTCCAAAGACGGAAGTAGCGCACCATCCTATAGCTGCACTTTCCCAGGCCGCCTTTTCGGTGGATCTGATTGCTGAGGCATGGCTCAATGCAGCCCAGCGTCTACTGCCGAGCCGTTGGATGGGGGTTTATCGATGTGATGAAGGGCAACCCTGGCGCTGTGTTCGTGAGCATGGCGAGGCCCCTACCGCCCCACCCCGCATGGCTGAACCGTGCAGCGCCCAACTGGTGGCGAATGATGTGTGCTGGCTGCGCCTCCGTGCCCATCCAGGACCCGCATTTTTCTTTGGCATCCAGATACAAACGCCAGAGGACGCTGCGTGGGAGGCAACGCACGAAACCCTGCAAACGTGGCTGCCGGTAGCATCGCTCGCACTCGACCATGCCCTGCTGCAATCACGCAGCCCGTCTGCAGATTCGACCGAGGTGGCGTCGCACGAGGCCTTTCTTTATACCTCGGAAGCGATGCGGGCGCTGGTACATCGCATCCGTCAGATCAGCCACAGCCACAGCGCCGTGCTGATTACGGGCGAACAGGGCGTAGGGAAGGAACGGATTGCCCGCGCCATCCATGCAACCAGTGAGCGAGCCGCCGCGCCGTTTGTGATGTTCGATGGGGCGGGACGTGCCGAGAAACCCCTCGCCAGCCACCTGTTTGGACAAGACACCGCACCGCCCATCAATGGCGCGTTCCGAGAGGCGGGCAACGGTACGCTGCTGATCGATGACATCGGCCATTTGCCCCTTGACCTGCAACGTCGCCTGCTCCACGCCTTGCAGAACGGCGAGGTGGTACCTGTGGGTGCTAACCAAGCTGTTGAGGTGAATGCGCGGGTGCTGGCAACGACCTCCCAGAGCCTGCAAAAGCTCGTCGAAAAAGGCCACTTCTTAGAGAAGCTGTACCACCGCTTGCGCGTCATCTCGCTGGCCGTTCCATCGCTGCGGGAGCGGCGCGAAGACATCCCGTTGCTGGTCCAGCATTTTCTGACAACCCTGCGCCCGAACGATGCCCTGCCCCCTTCCGTCACGCCCGCCGCCCTGCACGCACTGACGCAGTATGACTGGCCTGGTAACGTCCGGCAACTGCGCAATGAGGTAGAGCGCTGCTTGGCT
>DATGCC010000723.1:0-5342 GCA_035312345.1 Rhodothermales bacterium | reverse complement strand
TCCGCGTCGCCTGCTCGGTTCAATGACGATGCGGAGCGCCAGGCCAGCCTTCACCCGCCGGGCCCGCAATATTACCTGCGTCATTTCGTCGCGGGTCAGTTCAGGCAGGTTGCTTTCGGAGGAAGGCTTTCGGCGTGATCGACTGGTCGATCCATTTGCGGAGGCATACAGCAGCTATCTCATGAGATAGCAAGATACAGCCATCGCGTTACATAATCCAGACATATGCCCAAGGCCTGTTTGTGGATCGATCTGCAATGATGCCAAAGCCACCTGTCATGCCTAAATAAAACGGGGTGCAGAAGCCATGCATGCCTCTGCACCCCGCAAGAGGGCAGCAGCAGCATACTATTGAACGAAATGCCCTCGCCTCACGTATCGGCCCGCCTGTTTACCTTTTTAAGGTAGAAGTGACACCTAAGACCTGATTTGTCTTCCATCTTACACATCCGATACCAATATCGCCTCTTGTATTGACTTCCGACTGGAGTTAGGAGGTTGCCGTGGCCCGGCCGCGTCTTGTCAAATACGTATCCCCCTCCCTGCGATGCGTCTTCGTGGACCGTCAGCGCTACACGGCGATGCCTGACCAGAACCGCCTTTCCCTGATCTTGCTGACGTCCCGCTTGCTGCTCCAGGACGGAAACACGCTGCCCGGGCGCATCTACGTAGCCGATGCTGAGACCGGAGACCTGCTCGGGGTTGAAGGGGAGATCTACTGAAGAAGTACAGTGGACGTGGGCTCACAAACGCATGTTGTTATACAATCTCTACAATTGTGATGGCCTGCAACCCGTATCGTGTAGGAGAGCTTGCTCTGCTTCTGGACGCGGTGTATTGCCATGACTCAAAATCTTCCCGCAGGCCCACTTGAAGAATATGCGGATGCCGGACTGCTCAAGCGATTCGTGCCAGACCATGGCTTTTTATTCGTCGATCGGCACATGTGGAGCCGTCTACCCAAGTACAAACAGGTGCTTATAAGGAGGGAAGCCCAGTCTCACTGCCTGGAACACGGTGCGGATGTACAGCTGCGCGTGTTTGACCACAAGAGTGGGATGAAGCTGTTAATTTAAAGGATGTAGCCCAACAAAAAGGGCAGGCCCCCATCAAGAAGTCCCGCCCTTGCTGGATGCGTATACCCTACCTAATGAAACACCCAGCATAGAGGGTGTCGGCCCGAGGTATGATGCTTTTAATTTCGGCGGATGGCAACTTCACCAGGTGCAGTCGCTACCCTACTCAACCGGCTCTTTGGTTACGTCGTTCATGTAGCACCTTCCAACGTCAATACCTTAAAGCCACGCATCTTTGGAGCCATCATAGATGCGTGCTGCGGCCATCCCTTCTATGGCCAGCAAGATCGAGTGCAGGGCTTCCTCCCGGCTCATGAAGGAATGCGTGGCATCGGCTACGGAGGCGTGTTTGTCGTCCCGAAGACTCCAGTGCCACTTCTGATCGATGTCGCTTTGAAAGAGTTGCACGTACATGATCGTCTCCGTTTTGGTGAATCGCCATAGCGGCGATAAGCAGCCACAGGTCGTCTACCGACCCATCGTTCTCTATGTGATGTCTGCCTGGGGGCATTACTCCTCAGGATACAGATCAGGGGGTATGCCGAGCCACTCGGTGGCGGGATCTGGCGACACGTAAACCTGCACCTCGCACTGCTCCTTCAGCCACATGTACCTCCAGAGCCGGGCGAGATCGTGGTCCGCCTCCCGCCTGACGAGAATAGCAAACCGGGAGTCCAAAAACTGCGCGCGGTAGAGCCTGGGGAGGCCTACAATTTCAGCAGATTCGTCGGGATTGATCCCCAGCCTGGTGATGCCCCGTGCATCGATGAGGGCGTCGTAGCCGGTCTCCCATTGCGGGTCGTTCGTTAGCATCAGCAGGGCAGCCTTAATGTCTGGGCCGGTCAGCTCGCCACTGAGCTGCATAATGCCAAGCTGGTGCCGAGGTCGCATGTGGTAGTCAATAGGCATGTCTCCGGGTGTCGTGATTAATCATTGTCTGCGTTAGCTACTGCATCCTCAACGTCAGAATCCTGCCCCATAAAGCGCGTAAAGATCCAAAATGTAAGCACCAGGACCAAGAGCACCGCATTGAACGCACCGAACGAGGTGAGCACGCGGCGGACGTAGCTGGCCAGATCAGGTGGCAGGTTTATGAGGTCCGTGGTGCCGCGCCGGGGCATCAGGACAACCACAAACGAGATCACCAGGGCCACGAGCTCGATGCCGAGGAGAACCTTGATGCGCTCCTTCCATAGCGGCTTCCCATCGTTTCCGGTATCCCCTTCTTTTGTCATTACTAAAAGAGTGTTTGCGCTGTAGTCCAATAGGAGCAGATGGGCCGCTGATAAGAGCGTCCCAGGAGGCCATACTTATGCGGCACCTTGTGGCTTCCGAGCAGCGAACCCGTGGAGCCCAAGGGGGAAAGGGGCCTCGCCGTAAGCATTCACTCGCTTGAATTCGAAGCCACTCGCACTAAGTTCTGCTCCGATTTGCTCAGGAGGAACAAGAAGGAGACGGTGCGTTTCGCGGTCGCGACGAAAACAATTCCCACTGCGGCGAAATATAGTGATCTGGCGCGTGAGTTCATCGCCCTCTACCGACGCTTCCGTGAGGACCGCCCAGTCGTTTCGTTCTACGAACGTCCGAGACAGAGGAGATGCTTCACGGTCGGGGCCGGCTACGTCGAGGATGAATAGTCCGCCGTCCTTGAGTGCGGCAAACACGTTGGCAAATAGGGCCGCGCGCACCGCACCACCGTTTCGGTCGTCGAATGCGTAGTTCAGGACCTCTCCGACCGCGCATACCGCAACGCAGCAAGGGATCTGGGCGTCAATAAAGGAGGCGACATGGAAGGTGGCCCCTGGCACGCGCTTGCGAGCAATCTCAATGAAGGCCTCGGAGAGGTCGAATCCGATGACGGAGTAGCCTGCCCGGGATAGCGCGCGGGCAGTGACGCCACTGCCGCATCCAAGGTCCACTACCGTGCCGCTCTTCAGTTCGATCTGCCGGAGAGAAGCGACGAGGAGTTCTGCTGCGTCGGAGGCCATTTGCATGAACCCGTCGTCATGGATGTGGGCGAGATCAGACCGATAAGGCTTCATCTGCTCAGTCGGGAAGGTGCCGTAAAACGATTTGCTACTCACCCGCGCCGGGCAATGCAGCCGTGGATGGTGGCAAAGTAGGCGCTGACGCTGAAGGAGGCAAGGCGGTAAAGCACTGCGTCGGCCTGCAGCAACTGGTTCTGCGGCCCATAGCTGACGAAAAACATAATGCCTCCATGATGTTTGCGCGCAAACAGCCAATGGATCGTCGGCCCCTACAATCCGTACGCCCGCGCCACGGCTTCGTAATCCGCGTAGTCAACGTCGCCGAACCATCGTTCGGCTCGCTTCGAAGCTACGGGCGGAATGGTGATGACGCGCACCTGGTTGAAATCAAACATCGAGGCCACCTTCTCAGTGGTCTCTTGGCTCTTGGTGATCAGGAGCGTGAAGAAGCCCAGGCGCAGCGCGTAGGAGAGGTTGATCGTTAGCGGCTCCGTCGGAATGGTCATCGGGAGGGCGTACCAGGTGTCTCCCTCCGTGCCGAAGTCGGTATAGACGACCACCACGCCGCCGTCCATAATCCCCTGGTCGATCTCGCGCATCTGCAAGGTCATCTGCTCCTCGAGGCCCAGGTTGATAAACTCGCTCTCGCGCATGCGGAAGGTGACCACCTGAATATTGGCCGCACCATCACGCCCATCAATGCCATTTTCGCCGGGTTCGCCCTCCGGCCCGCGCGGGCCGACCGGGCCTTCACAGGCTACGAGTAACAGCGGTAACAAGATGAAGAATGCGAACAGAGCGTGCTTCGCTTGGGACCTATTTGTCATGATTCGCTCGTATTGGCTTTTGAGAGTTCCCTATCTTCCCATACCTGATCGAGAAGGGCATGCCTGTCAACCAAACCGCGGAACCGGCGATCCTCGTCTACAAGGGCAACATACGGGCCTTTTCGTATGAGAATAGATTCCACCAGATGCCGCCGTGGGATGTCGGGCGAATCCTCGCACCAGGTATCACGAAGGACGCCCATTAAATCACGTTCGAGCCGCTCACCATCAATCCAGTGCGTCCGCTCCCACGTTTCCGGGGCGGTACCGATGTTCTGGTACGATTCCATTTCATCAGCCGGGGGCACGGTCGTGCGTTGCAGGTCCTCCACATAATTCCGTACGAAGTCCACAATCTGGTGCTGGTCGGTGCCTGCAAACAAAGCAGGCCCGTTATTAAATGTGGTCTGACCCGCCGTTTCCGCCGGTTTGGCTCCAGCTTGAAGGGCGCGGGCCCGGATGAGCGCCTCCTCCAGCCATGGGTACCGAGAAGCCAGGACCCGCTGCACATCTGCCGGGGCGGCTACGCCTAAAAACCGGCGGCGCACGCCACCGGCCTGTTCGAGAAAAGCGAAGGCGCGCAGGCCTTTCGCCTGTTCCAGCACGTAAGCAAAGATAAACAGGCGAGACGTCAGCCATTTGTCCCCGCTCCCCAGGTCGATGACGGCATAATGGACCTCCCGAGGATCAAGCAGCTCATTGAAGAGTGACCCGGAAAAACTATCAAAGACGTGCGACGGGGATAGCTGGCGCACGTCCACCGACCCCGCAGACCACGACGGGGTAAGCGCGCCCATCGTGGCAAGGTCAATCGATACGCTATAGACGGTGAGCCGCTTGGCCCGCCTGGCAACCTGCCCAACCAGTTCGATGAGGGGCCGGCGGAACAGGTAGAGCGCAAAGGCGACGACGATCGGCCAGGCCAGGGCCTCAATGATCTCAACAACGATCCTCCAGTTAATCTGCATGGCATCGCACCCGTTTATGCTACAATGACAATTTCACCCCTACATTGCCTCTCTCTACCATTGCAGACGAACTGACTGCCGGCTACTCATTTCAGTTTCGTTTCACCAGCCATGTGTAGTACAGGTAGAGCCCCACGAGCCACAGTATGTACACGAGCGTACTGACGGCCGCCAGCGGCGCGGAGGCCCGCGTGACCGTCATTGGCGAAGAGATCAATTCTGATCTGTCATCGCCAGCGGACATAGACATCGTCGATGCAGCCGGTGGAGACGGGGCGGCATGATCGGAGAATACGCCATCTACTTTCTCACCGCCTTCCTGATCGGCTCGCTCAGTGGCATCGGTGGCCTGATCAGAGGCCGAAGCAGACGAGGGTTTTGATATGAACGTCCACATGGACGCACCACCCCCCTTCGAAGGCAACGAAATCATTCATACGTACGACGGTCACCAGGTGCTGACGATTGGGCGCGGGGATGGCA
>DATGCC010000722.1:0-6925 GCA_035312345.1 Rhodothermales bacterium | reverse complement strand
TCTTTGGCAAAAGTGGTGTCGGTGGGGATGTTGGTAATCGTCTTTGCGATCTTTTTCGAGTCATTGCAGCCGGGCGCAGATCGGATGATGATTGTGTTTTTCTGGGGCACCAATCTGGTGCTTGTGGCGCTCGGACGCATTCTTGTGCGATCTGTGCAGAAGGCACTGATCCTACGCGGCTACGGTTTGCACAGAGCACTGGTCGTGGGGTGGAGCGACCGCGTGGAACAACTCTATCGCGATGTGGCTCGCTACCCGGAGGCTGGTCTGGAAATCGTCGGCGCGATCCGGCTGGGTGAAAGGGGGGAGGTGTCGGGGGTACCGTCTTCCAGCGAGGATTACTTCACGTCGGGTGGTGATGGGGCGGAAGTGTTAACGCCGCAGCCCCGCGTAGCCGATGTCCATGCCATTGAGGCGCTACCCCGTCTTATCGCCGAACTGGACGTACAGGATGTGTTGATCGCACTGGGGTCGGAAGACAATGGTCCGCTGATGGAAGTGCTACGTCTTTGTGATGGTACGGCCGTATCGCTCAAGCTCGTCCCCGATTTCTACCTGCTCATCGGCGGGATGGCGCGCACGGAGCACATGTATGGCCTCCCGCTTATTGAGGTGCTGCCCGAGCCGATGCCCGCTTGGGAGCAGAGTACCAAGCGGCTCTTCGACATCATTGTGTCGCTTACGGTACTGGTGGTGGGTCTGCCCTTATGGCTTACGCTCGGTGTGCTGGTGCGGCTCACGTCGTCCGGTCCTGCCATCTATCGGCAGCAGCGCGTGGGGCAGCACGGGCGCGTCTTCACGATGTACAAGTATCGCACGATGCACGACAACGCCGAGGCGCATACTGGTCCTGTCTGGGCCACCGAAGACGACCCGCGCTATACGCCACTGGGCCGCTGGTTGCGCAAAACCCGTCTTGACGAAGTCCCGCAACTCCTCAACGTACTCAAGGGCGAGATGAGCCTTGTCGGCCCACGTCCGGAGCGACCGTTCTTCGTGGAAAAACTGACCAAGCAGATTCCACTTTATAACCGCCGCCACCGTGTAAAGCCTGGGATCACCGGCTGGGCGCAGGTCAAGTGGCGCTACGACACCTCGCTCGAAGATGTACAGCAAAAGGTGAAATACGATCTCTTCTACATCGAAAACATGAGTCTGCGGATGGACTTCAAAATTCTCTTCCGCACCATTCGCACGGCATTATCGGGGCAGGGGCAGTGAGGTCGGATCGCTGGCGCACGATGCAGAAAACGAAAATTAGACGAGGTTGAAAAAGGGAGGTGCAAGGCGTTCTTAGGCTTGTTACTTTGCCTCGCATTCGGATAGCATTCATCTCATCAAGCGCATGTCAACAGCTTCTACCTCCACCGACCTCGACCTCAGAGCCCTTCACCGCGCTTTGCTCTTGCCGCGCGCCATTGAGGAAAAAATGCTGATGTTGATTCGGCAGAATCGTATTTCCAAATGGTTCAGCGGGTATGGACAGGAGGCTGTTGCCGTGGGGTGTACCTGGGCCTTGCGCCCGACGGATTACGCGTTGCCGACACATCGCAACCTGGGCGTGTGGGTAACGCGGGGCGTACCGCTCTTGCCATTGTTCTGCCAGTTAATGGGAAAAGATGGCGGTTATACCAAGGGGCGCGACCGCACCTTTCATTTTGGACTACCGGAGAAGCACATCATCGGCATGATCTCGCACATGGCGGCGATGTTGCCGGTGGCGTGTGGCCTCGGCCAGGCGTTTCAACTCAAAGGGGAGGACGGGGTCGCGCTGGTGTTTTGTGGCGATGGGGCCTCTCGCGACGGAGACTTTCACGAAGCGCTGAACCTGGCCTCGGCCTGGAAGCTACCCGTCATCTTTGTGGTAGAGAACAATGGCTACGGTCTATCCACGCCCACCTCCGACGCGGTCCCTGTGGAAAATATTGCCGATGCGGCGCTTGGCTACGGCATGCGGGGCGAGGTCGTCGATGGCAATGATGTGCTCTCTGTCATCAATGCGGTGCAGCGGGCTGCCGAGCAGGCACGGCGTGGCGAGGGGCCGACGTTGCTAGAGATGAAGACCTTTCGGCGTCGCGGGCACGAAGAAGCCTCCGGCACTAAATACGTCTCGGAAGAAGTGATGGCGGCGTGGGCAGAAAAGGACCCACTCGACCGCTTCGAGCGTCTGTTGCTGGATGAGGGGGTAATGACACAGTCTGAACTCGACGCGGTGAAAGAAGAGCTTGCCGCCGAAGTGCACGAAGCCGCCGAGCAGGCCCTTACCCAGCCGCTCGTCGAAAGTACCGCCGAGGCCGAGAAGGCCGATGTCTTCGCCCCGACGTTTAGCGCCCATACATTACCTGCTGGACCTGCCTCAGAAAGACGGTTCATCGATGCCATCAGCGATGGGCTGCGGCAGGCTATGGAAGCCGACGAGCGCGTGGTGATGATGGGACAGGATGTGGCAGAATATGGCGGTGTCTTCAAAGTCTCGGAGGGATTTCTTGAAAGCTTCGGCCCGGCTCGTGTGCGCAACACCCCCATCATCGAGAGTGGTATTATCGGTGCGGCGATGGGGCTGGCACTGGAAGGATTCAAGCCTGTCGTCGAGATGCAATATGCCGATTTTATCTCGTGTGGCTTCAACCAGATCATCAACAACCTCGCTACCACGCACTACCGCTGGGGTACACCGCTAAACGTGACGATCCGTGCGCCTTATGGCGGTAGCATCGGGGCTGGGCCTTTTCATTCGCAGAGTGTCGAAGCGTGGTTTTGCCATACGCCTGGTCTCAAGGTGGTCGTCCCGGCCACGCCCGAAGACGCCAAAGGGTTGTTGCAAACGGCCATTGAGGAGCCGAACCCGGTGCTGGTCTTCGAGCACAAAGCGTTGTATCGCTCGCTTCGGGGCGAGGTGCCGGATGCGCCGTATCATCTGCCGCTCGGCAAGGCGCGGGTAGCACGGGAAGGAACGGATGCCACCATTGTCACCTACGGCCTCGGCGTGCGCTGGGCCTTGGAAGAAGCCGACTACCAGCAAGAAACCAATGGGGCCTTCATCGAAGTCATCGACCTGCGCACCCTGATTCCGTGGGATCGCGAAACGGTGTTGGCCTCCCTGGCGAAAACGCACCGCATGCTGGTACTCTATGAAGCGACTTATACGGGCGGCTTTGGAGCCGAGGTGGCTTCTGCTGTCGCCGAGGAAGGCTTTGTGCATCTGGATGCGCCGCCGATGCGCGTCGGGGGAGCCGACCTGCCCATTCCATTCTCCATCAACCTGGAGCGTGACATCTTCTCGGCTCAGGCGCGGCTACGTCCGAAGCTGGAAGACTTGCTGCAATTCTAACCGAAAGCACTTTACGAACTATGTCAACCATGCCTACTGTAGGCGACACCGCCCCGGCTTTTTCCGGTACCACCCAGAACGGCGAAACCGTCAGCCTTAGCGACTTTGCAGGGCAACGCGTGGCACTGTATTTCTATCCGAAAGACGATACGCCCGGCTGCACCAAGCAAGCCTGCAACCTGCGCGATCACTATCAAGATTTGCTTGATGCAGATGTCGCTGTCGTCGGTGTTTCGCCTGATAATACCGCTTCGCACGAGCAGTTCGCCGAAAAGTACGACCTGCCATTCCCGCTCATCGCCGATCCCGACCATGAGATTTTGAATGCCTACGGCGTGTGGGGCGAGCGCAACCTGTATGGCAATAGATTCATGGGTGTCAAGCGCACCACGTTTCTCATCGACGCCGATGGCACCATCGTCCACATCTTCAAGCGGCCAAAGGTAAGCGAGCACACCGCCGAAGTACTGGCGAAGTTTGAGGCTGTGTCAGGGTAAAATCCTATCGCAAGGTGAACGATTGGTCCTCGGGGCCGAGCAGGATGATGTGCTGGGATTCGAGCACGGATAATAGGACACGGCGGTGCAACGGGTCCGTCAGGTAGGCTTCGCACGAGTCGCCGTTGCCGTCATGCTGGAGCCATACGTAGGAGGTGTCGTTCTGAATATGTGAACGTACGTCGAACTCATGATCGGCACACCCACCGCCGTATTGCACGATCAGATATAGATCTCTCGCTTCAAGGCGAGGCGGATCGCTTTTGGCAATCATGTAGGAATCGCCGAAGTTCACTTCTGCTGCCAGTTGGGTGGAAGACAGCGTTTCGCCGTTGGTGTCGCAGCCAATGATCAGTATCATGGAGAGCCACACGGCGCAGCCGGTCCATCGGTTCAAACGTAGAGTCATGAGCGGAGTCAGAGCCGGTTACAGGTGGATATTCTTTGACGCCTAAAGAACATGGGCGTTCGGTCTCACGTTCTGTACCCCATCTTTGTGGCAGACACCCAACGAATCAAGCCTTTCCTACGCACCATGGTGCATCAGAAATACGAGCCGGTCATCGGCCTCGAAGTGCATTGTCAACTCAAGACCGACGCCAAGGCATTCAGTCCTGAATCAGCAGCCTTCGGCAGTGAGCCCAACACCCATGTCGATCCCATTAGCCTGGGTCATCCCGGCACGCTGCCCGTTTTGAACAAGCAGGTTATCGACTATACTGTGCGGATGGGACTGGCGACACACTGCCACATCGCGCCGCGTTCGGTGTTTGCCCGCAAGCACTATTTCTATCCCGACCTGCCCAAAGGCTATCAGATTTCGCAGTTCGAGACGCCTATCTGTTCGGGAGGCTATGTGGAAGTTCTGCTCGAAGGCGAAGACGGTGCACCACCCGTGACGCGCCGCATCGGCCTGACGCGGATCCACATGGAAGAGGATGCCGGGAAGTCGATCCACGATCAGGATCCGTACGACACCTTGCTCGACTACAACCGCTGTGGGGTGCCGCTCATCGAGATTGTGTCGGAGCCGGATGTGCGCTCGGGACGAGAGGCATACCTCTACATGCAAAAGATTCGGCAGATCGTGCGGTATCTCGGCATCTGCGACGGTAACATGGAGGAAGGATCGCTACGCTGTGACGCCAACGTCTCGGTGCGGCTGCGGGGACAGACAACACTCGGCACCAAGACGGAAGTCAAGAACATGAACTCCTTCCGCAACGTCGAGCGGGCCATCGAATACGAGGTGACGCGGCAGATTCACCTGATCGAAAGTGGCGGCAAGGTGGTACATCAGACGCTGCTGTGGGACGCCGACAAGCTGGAGACACGCCCGATGCGGTCGAAGGAAATGGCGCACGACTACCGCTACTTCCCCGATCCTGATCTGGCCCAGGTGGATGTCTCGGAAGAACAGCTTGCCCAGATCAAAGCCAGTCTGCCGGAGATGCCGGAGGCCCGCCGCGAGCGCTTCGTGGACGAACTCGGTTTGCCTGCCTACGACGCCGAGATACTGACCGAGGAGCGGGGCGTGGCCGACTACTTCGAGGAAACCGTGTCTGCTCTTTTCAAACGCACACGTGGGGGCGACACGCGGGCGCAGGCCAAGATGGTATCAAACTTTGTGATGACGGATGTGCTGCGTGTCCTCAATGAGCGCGCCCTCGCCATCGAAGACAATCCCATCAGTCCAGCACGGCTGGCCGGGTTGGTATACCTGCGGTTGGAAGATGAAGTCAACTCCAGCGCGGCGTCCACCATCTTCAACATGATGATGGGCGATGATCGGCCCGCCGATCAGATCGCCAAGTCGCACAACCTGTTGCAGGTCTCCGACGACAGCGCGCTGCTGCCCGTTGTGCAGAAGGTGATCGTGCAAAACGGCAAACAGGTGAAGCAGTACGTAAATGGCAAAGACAGCCTCATCGGCTTTTTCATTGGCCAGGTGATGCGCAACTTCGACGGCTCGCCCGATCCCAAGCGTGTGCGTGCGCTGCTTCAGAAACAACTCAACGCCCAGAAGCAGAACGGTTGATTCCTTTTTGGCTTTTGCCGCTTGCTTGTCGATTCGATATTGGGCCTCTCTTTGTCAATCACTGTCTGTATCACACACGTATGAAACCAACGTCTCGACTTATTAGCCTGGCTCTGGGCCTGTGGCTTGTGCTGCTGACGGCCTGCGGAGCCAGCGATGCCGCCGATTCTGAGGAACAGCAGGATCCCGTACGGAGCCACCTCTCTGGGCGGATTACCGTCAGTGCAGAGGTGGATTCCATCCCCGATTACCGTGACTTTGAGGTCATCGTGGCCAATGAACAAGGGCAGCGAGTGGACACCCTTGCCTATGCCCACACCGACAGCACAGGCTATTTCGAGACCGATGTGGTGGCTCCCGACCGGGGCATCTATCCCATCATCATTAAACGGCGGGGCACGGTGCTCAAGGTGGATGAGCTAGCCGTCGCCGAGGGTGATTCGGCTACTATGGATGTGGTGTTACCTATTGGCAATCGTCCGTTACGGATCCGGTCGCAGGAGAACGGTGCGTGGGCCGCTTTCCGCAACACCAAGGCACAGCACAATAACGCGCTGGTGCAGATGCTGCAGGGCGACGGATATAGCGAAGACGCGGTGCACCGTGCCGTCATGCGGACGAGCGGCATCTTATGGAGCATGCAGAATGCCTATCCCAAAACCATCGGGCGCGACCTGGCGATGGCTGAGGCGGTGATGATGCTGGGCGGATGGGACGACTCGCTCGCCATCGCTCGGGCGCAGCAGATCCAGCCCGATAACCCGAACTATGCCGATGTGGCGAGCGTGGCCCGGCAGGCAAAGACCCGGCTCGCAGGCCCCGACTCCGCCATCGCCCTCGTGCGCGATTTCCAGGCCCGCACCGACGATGAAGACCAGAAAGCCCACCTGCAATCCGAACTGGTACTCGCCTATATTGATGGCGGGCAGCAGGATCAGGCCCTCGCCGAGGCGCGGGCGTTGGGTGAGCAGTACCCCGATACGCGCTGGTCGGCATGGTCTGAGCGGGCCATCTACGAACTGGAAAACCTGATGCCGGGAATGGATGCTCCAGCGTTGG
>DATGCC010000721.1:0-2070 GCA_035312345.1 Rhodothermales bacterium | reverse complement strand
TTACCTACCATCGCCGAAGCGGGTATGGCCCGGTAGTGACCGCTATCCTGGTCGCCATGGGTATTGAATTGATCGCTCTGCACCTGCTGCTGCACCTATGGAGTCCAGCCGCTGCGTGGATAATGACCACATTGAGTGTCTATGGCATTGTCTGGATCGTGGGCGATTTGCAGGCCGTGAGGCATCGCCCGATCCGCATTGAAGAAGACGCGCTACTGGTCAGAATCGGCCTCCGCTGGACCGTACGGGTGCCTTTCTCGCAGATCGAAGCAGTGTATCCGGCTGGCAAGAAATTGCCTGCTCGCACGACGCCGGGGTATCTGGAAGCTATACTGTTGGGCAAACCGACCTATCTTGTGGTGTGCAAGGAACCCGTCGTGGCACAGGGCTTGTATGGAATACAGAAGCGCGTTACCACCATCGGCTTCGCGCTCGATGACACGCCTGCTTTCGAGGCAACGCTCAAGGCGCGCTATGCCTCATGGCGTGAGCAGCAAGCCTGACCACCAGATATTCCTGATTCCTCTCTCTATGTCCCTCGCCACGCTATCGAGTTGGTTGTATAATCGCTACACCTCCAGGCTGTGGGGAATGGTCGGGATGATGCTTGCTCTCGGATTAGGGAGCGCCCTACCTGCCCGGGCCCAGATCGACAAGCTGCCCCACCCGGACACGACCAGTGGCAATTTCTTCGGGGTCGCCGTTTCGATTGATGGCGACCGGGCGCTGGTGGGAGCCAGCAGCGAGACAACCTGTGGCGACAATGCTGGAGCCGCCTACCTTTTCGAGCGCGACTCTGAGGCTGATCAGTGGCGCGAGGCGGCCCGGCTTGTACCCAGCGTCTGCCAGCCCGGCGAGTTCTTTGGACGCTCTGTGTCACTCAGTGGTGACCGGGTGCTGGTTGCTGCCTCCGCCGAGTCGTTCGCCGCCAAGTCTTCCAATGCCGCCTACCTTTTCGAGCGTGATTCGACGGGTACGTGGCGACAGGCGGCTCGCCTCATCGCTGACAGTGACGAAGAAGAAGGCCCGTTTGCCGCTTCCGTATCACTCGATGGGGATCGGGCCCTCGTCACCACCTGGGGTGATCCGTCGAATGGGCGCTTTGGCGGCGCGGCTTACATTTTCGAGTACGATCCCGAAAAAGATAGATGGCAGCGGACAGCGCGATTTACAGGAAGCCAGGGCGTAGAGCAAGGCATCTTTGGAGGTCCGGCAGCGCTTGATGGCGACCGCGCCGTGGTTAGTGCGTCGTCGTATTTTCAGCGCGAGCCAGGATCCATCTACATCTTCGAGCGAGATCCGGCCACCAACACCTGGAACGAAGCGGCATACTTCGGCGACATTGACGATTTCTTTATTTCTGTGGATGTGGAAGGAGATCGCGTGCTGGTGGGCGAGAGCAAGAGCGGCTCGCGGAAGTCAGGCACGGCAACGTTGTTTACGCGGGATGCCACCGGGAAATGGCACAGCACTGCTACCCTGCGCCCGCCCACGCCCTACGACCACGGTGCTTTCGGCTCAGCGGTCTCGCTTGATGGCAACCGGGCGCTCGTAGCCGGCTACGACGAACAACTCCGCATGGACTTCAACATCGACCGCGTCGTCTATCTTTTCGAGTATGACGCGGAGGAGGACGCCTGGGAGTACCGCCACATCGTAGATATCGGGGAGGTGGCCTTCGGTGCGTCGGTCGATCTGGATGGGGCGGTAGCACTCATTGGCCGGGCTTCCGAAGCCGAACCGGGTGCGGCCTACGTAGTGCGGCTACGCTGACAGGATCGAGGGTGCTTTTTCTATCCTAGTCTTTCTTCTCCGCCCTCTTTCTCTCTCTCACTCTTTCCCCCTTTCCTAACCTCACTGCACCAGTCCGCTGGGAACGCCATCGGGATACTGCTGCCGGATCGCTTGTTCGATGCGGGCAATGCGGTTATCCGGGTTGGGATGGGTGCTGAAAAACTCGGGTGGTCGAGCGCCTCCGCCTGCTGCTGCGAGCACTTTCATCACCTCAATCATGGCGCGCGGATCGTAGCCCGCCTCGGCCATGAAGCGTACGCCGAGTTCGTCCGATTG
>DATGCC010000720.1:0-6767 GCA_035312345.1 Rhodothermales bacterium | reverse complement strand
CGAGAATCGTCCCAGCAGGATCTTCAACGTAGGCCACCGTCTGTCCCCACTCCATTTGCCGAGGGGCTGCTAACGAGCGCGCTCCTGCCGCCACCGCTCGGTCATAGGCCCGCTGGACGTCGGCGGTGTAAAAAGCCAGTTCAGTGCTCGCCAAGCGTCCGTCGTTGGACGTCGGGTAGGCCCCCGGCATCATGAACTCGCCTGCACCGTGGGAGGCTACCGCAATCTGCCCCTCGTCGCCGAGTTCCGCAAATCCGACATCCTCATCGTAGAAGCGCGGCTCCAACCCAAGCGCCTGACGGTAGAATGCAACGATCTGCGCGACATCGTTGACATAGAGAACGGTGCTTGCCAGTACAGGGTGTGTGTCTTTCATGGTGGGCTATTCCGGATCAGAGTTAAGGGTTCGTGCATCCCAGCGGTGCGTGCCAGCGAACTGTCCGTGTGTATGCGCTTGTTATGCAGCCGGTCGGGAATCTGTTTTAAACGCTTCGGCCGTCTTGCAAATGCCTTCAGACAACGCCGTCACCGCACTGAACGCATCGCCAAATGCACGCTTAAATTTCGTATGATCTACGACAAATGGCTTTTCCCACTGATATAGCATCTCCGCCACCTCTTTCATCATCGGGTTGAAGAATCCGAACGCATGGAGCAGCCAAGAGGGCGTCGTTTTTACCTTCGCAGTGTGCCCCATCGCCTCGGCTGCTCTCGCGGCAAACTCGCGGGTCGAAACAGGCAGTGCGTTCGGGACATGCCACGTCTGCCCGAACGACTCGTCATGCTCAGCCAACACGACGAGTGCTCGACCGAAGTCCTCGATGAAGGTGAACGAATGCGGCTGATCTGGATCGCCGAGCACACGGGGCGGTTTCCTGTTGGCGAGCCGCCCGAACACCTCGTCCCCTACAGCCGAGGTTTCCACATACGGCCCGTAGAAGTCGGAGGCGCGTCCGATGGTCGCCTCGACGCGCCCCTTCGCGTGAGCTGCGCGGAGCGTATCGGCAATCTCCTTGCGGACACGCCCCTTCTCGGTCTTGGGATGCTCAGGCGTCTCCTCGGTAAGCGGCTCCGTCGTGGGAGTGTAAGCATATAGGTTGTCGCCGAAGACAAGCCGCGCGCCTGCCGAAGCGGCGGCATCGATGGCACCAGCCATCATGGCTGGCATAACCTCCGACCACTTGGTGTAGGGGGCACCAGCGCAATGGTAGACGACGGTTGCCCCCTGCGCGGCATGCCGGGCCGAGGCCGTGTCGGTGAGGTCGCCCGAGACCACTTCGAACCCGTCTAAGTATGCCGGGGCACGCCCGCTCCGATTGATAAGGCGAACCTTCGTGCCACGTGCCTTAAGGGCCGCCGCGACGGCTCGTCCGAGCGGGCCGGTTCCGAAGATCACATGCATAGTCTTTCCCCTTCTGGGTGAGGCTGTACGACGGTGGAGTTCAGCGGCGCACCTCCGACGAAAACTGAGACAAGCTACGGAGGCACGGACCATGGCGCACCGAATAACACAAGCCCGCGATGTGTCCGCTAGAACGCGGTGTTATGCCGCCTTCACAGCAATGTAAACGTAGTTGTCCCATGCGTCGCTGTACGCTTTCTCTAAACGCATTCCAACGCTCCCTAGAATACGACGGTACGCCCCCGCGCCCAATGACGTGTACTGGAACGTCACTCCATTCATTTCACTCTCTGCCACTTCCTCTAGGTCTCCCGCTGTGAAGAGCAATCTCCCTTGCGGTTTGAGCCACCCTGATGCTTTCTCTAACACGGCCTCCTGATCTGTCCTCGATAAATGAAAGAGCATGCCCCAGGCCACGATTGCCTCGAACGAACGTGGTGCAAAGCACGCCTCCTGAGCGCGCTCGCAGCTAGCAGAAACGGTTGGGAAATTAGCACGGTATCTCGCAATCATTTCGGCAGAGCTATCGAGCCCCGTGAGGTCAAAGCCTTTTCGGAGGAGCCACTGTGAGAGGGGAATCCCGTCACCGCAGCCGAGATCGAGTATTCTTGCCCGTGGGGAAAGGAACTGTGCGAAGGTGGTGAGATCGGGGATGCCGACCTCGGGGCTTCGGACGGCAGTAAACCATTCAGCTATCTGATCATATTCGCGCATACTAAAGCAGCAAAACGATTTCTATGCTACATCTGGGCAGTGCAAGTGGCAACTGCCAGCGCAAGGACGCACCTTCTCTCTATACCCCCCCCTTGCTCTCATCCCTACTCGGAGGCCCCGAGGAAACACTACAAACTACAACAACTACTCGCCCGACGCCACTTCATCCAGAACCGGTTCATCGTCGGCATTGACCCAGCCAAAGCTCGTCACCAAGCCCAAATCCTTTCCGCCGACGGCCTACCCGTCGGATCCAGCTTCTCCTTCGCACACTCCTTCTCCGGATTCAACCACCACCTCTGGAAACACCTCTACGCCCGCCTACCCGATCTTGCTCACCTCAAACGCCATCGGTTCAACGAGTGCCTCGCCTTTGCCATAGAGACCAGTTGCAACCTCTGGGCCAACCTTACCGACTATCTCCACCGAGAGCACGCCTGCATCGTGCTCGTCAGTCCGCTCTCGACCTGCCATGCGCGACCCTCGAAGAGCGGCGATTTCTCCCGCACTGATGCCAAGGATGCCTACCTCATCGCTGATCTCGCGCGCGATGCTCGTTTCCACTTCCACACCTGCTACACTGCCGATCAGCAGGCCATGCACTGCCTGGCGATCACCTACGACAAGTTCCGCAAAAGCCTCCAGCAGCACTATGCACGACTCCGCGCGTCGATAGAAC
Organism: Rhodothermales bacterium; assembly: GCA_035312345.1. Taxonomy (GTDB): domain Bacteria; phylum Bacteroidota; class Rhodothermia; order Rhodothermales; family DATGCC01; genus DATGCC01. The sequence continues at coordinate 3,972 of DATGCC010000720.1, read as the reverse complement.
GCCTCTTCCCCGAACTGCTCGGTGTGCTCAAACTGCGCTCACGCACCGCACGCCACCTGCTCGGCAGCTACCTCTTCCCCGAAGACTTCCTCGCGCTCGACGTAGAACGAGAGGCAGCCATGCTGATGCAGATTTCTAGAGCACAGCATGGGCGAGAGACACTACTCAAGCTGCAAGTACGAGCCCGGCACACCATCGGCGTCTCGCTCTCACAAGCCGAGCAGCACGCCGAACGCCGCTCGGTAAGCGCCTGGCTGCGTCTCGTCGAAGCGCTCGAAGCTGAGATACGAGAGACAACCGTTCACCTGATCCGGCTCTCCAAAGAGACGCCCTACCACGCCCAACTCGTCAGTATCAAAGGCATCTCGGATCTCCTGGCAGCGCTCTTCTTGGCCGAAGTGCGCGACCCGTCGCAGATCACCCATACGGGGCAGGTTGAGCGCCTGGCCGGGTTGAAGCTCTATATGCATGACTCGGGCACCTACTCGGGTCGCCGTCGCATCAGCCACAGGGGCAATGCGCGCCTACGCTGGGTGCTCTACCGCATGGCCTCCGAGACGGCGAAGTACGTGCCGGAGGTCCGCCTGAAGTATCTCCGTCGTAAGCTCAACGGACACACGAACCGCAACAAGAATCTGGTAGCCGTCATCCCGAAGGTGCTTGCGCTCATACTGGCGCTCGTGCGCGAAGACCGTCCCTACGAAGAACGCGAAGCGACTTTGCTTGAGATGCACCGCCTGGAGGCCGAGCTAGAACGCAAGCATCCATCGAAACGGCATCGCCCAGCGCGGGCAGCGGCCTAACCGACATTGCTCTTTGAATACGCTATAGGAGAGGCCTGCAAGGGCATCTCTTCTCGGGCCATACACCGATATCCAGCGCGGGAGCGCTCGGAGGGCGCGGCCTGTGATGCCCGGAGCGTTTAGTATCTTGGGAGGCATCGTGATCGGTGATCAAGATGGGCTTCGACTAACCGATAGGCTCCGGGCGTCCTGGCCTGCTAGGACCGGATCAGAAAATAGGCTTGTAGCTCGTCAGCACCTGCGATGCGAGGGTACAAGCGCAAGTAAGGAAAGGTCGGCAGGCACAAGACAAGGGACTAGTGGCATCGCTGGTCAGCGCCGGTAAGGTCGAGGGAGAGGTATGCCCATGCGCGAGAGAGGCAAGCGCGACTAGTAGCTTGCAGCCTTCAAAAAGAACAGAAAGAGTCCTCAGAAGGAGAAAAATTTACGTTGCCCTCTTGACACGTAGCAAGTAGATTAAACTAAGCCGCCAACCGCAATGCTGGCGGTGATACAAGCTGTGAAGTCACAGTTGGACCTGCAACGTCACGAACCCCGCGCGGTTGGTCGGTTTGAGTGTTTGGTTATGCCGCGTTAAGCTTGGAGCGACGGCACTGCGGAGCATCACAAACAGATCTCTACTGGTTGTTCAGGAAGGACAGCATCGTGTCATGCACGAGGGAGACGCTCGAGAACAGCCCCCCATGACCTACTTCTGGAACCATCACGTGCGATTCGCCACCGAGACAGCTCTCAAGCTCCGCCGTGATAAGTAAGAACATAGCAGGGCTCTCCTCTCCAGTCAAAAGGAGCACCGGGCGGTCCAACCCGCTTAGCGCATCACACGCCAGAGTAGGCATTAAGACCGAGCGCTCGGTCAGCGCCTCCAGCCGATGTTCGGGGCCGGCCTTTTCCACGCGCGCGCGCCGGGACTCCGCCGAGAGCCCATCGAACCAGCCAGGGTAGATGACCCCGTCGTAGAACCGTCGAAGCCCCTCTTCCAATCCCTGCTCCACGTAGGCCTTTCGCGAGGGGTCGAACACGCGTCGGTCGAACGAAGCGCTCAGGGCTTCGCCTACGGACGTGCGCGAAAGCAGCGGCTTAACCGGAGGCTCGCCCAGGACGAGGCTACGCACGAGATCAGGATGCTCCAACGCGAACGCTAGTGACACATAGCCGCCGTAGGAGTGGCCCACGAGGTGCACCGGGCCGAGGTCGAGTTCCGTGATCAGCGCGGCGAGATCGTCCACGTGCTGTTGAAGAGCGTACGCGTCCCCTTCTTGCGGTGGATCGTTGGGAAAGTGAAAGCGGCGGCTGTAGGCAATCGTCCTAAATTCAGGGGCGAGAAGTTGTGCGTGTTGACTCAAACTGTTCAGATCCCCTGTACTTCCATGGACGAGTACGATGGGGTCGCCCTCGCCGCACTCGACGTAGTGGAGCGTGGTTTCGTTCACCTCGACAGTCTGGGTCGTGGACGGGCATTCCGCCGCTTGAGCAATAGCCTGCGTAGATGGCAGTAGTAGAGCAGCAGTCGCTAGCGAGCCGAGGAGCTTGGCAATCATGGGTGGCCTCTATAAAGGGTGATTGCATTCGGTGGTTAGATCAGCAACATAGTGTACATAACCTAGAATCTCCACTGAGCACTGAGGCGGCATAACGTGTAAAGCTTCACCGGCAACGGATCAGCGGTGACTTCGACCGCTAGTCTACGAATTGCCACCGACTATACTGGTAACCTCAGACCGTTGTCCGGTGCAAGCTTGGGTTAGCTGCCGCAGCGAACGCTCTGCCTCCGCACTAGCATCGCAGGCTCAACTACGGTGTCGTCGGCTGCCGCTATTCTTCGACTGCGATGAGTCGTCGACGGGTTCTATGTCCGGAACGTCAATCAAATCGTTCGACAACTGACCTGTCGAATCGCTAATTGCCGTTGTCGCGATCGTATCATGAATGACTTCAGCGACCTCTTGTACTCTCGCCGTCTCGCGGCTTGTCCACAAGAATATCATCGCGCGGACAGCTGCAAGAATACTCAGGATGAGGCCGGTACCAGCGATGAGATTTGCTCCGGCATCAGTCAACATGACGCCCGTCAAGACAACCACTGGCACCACTGCGGCCAGATAGGCCATGACGGCACCCACACCAAAATTCTTTTCGAGTCGAACCAGCGTCTCTTCATCGCCGACGCTGACCGAAACGCGTGTCTTCGTCAGGTTGATCGCACCGTCCCCCTCCCCGAGTGAATGAAACCACTCGTTGTTCTTCCCAACAGTTGTGATTTGCCCTGGGCCCCCAAGGGAATTTCGAAGTTTTAGTACGATGTCTCCCCATTGATCGTCAGTCATCGTTTCATCGACGACAAGAGAGCGTCGAATCACAAAGGGACCGCCCAAAATGCTGAAGGGATTTGTGGAATTCCGATCGTTCTCTATTTCAGCCGCCGCCGCCCGTAGAAACTCGGAGGGTACGCCTAGCTCAGCAGCGATTTGTTCGATGTCATCGAGCGAGAGGCTTCGATCCGATTCACCCTTGGCTTGCTCGTGAAGCTCCGTCGCACGCTGAACCAGTGCTCCAATCTCTTTTTCACTGAAGTGGCGCGACTTGCTTCTATCCATTACGGCGTCGGGATTGGTGAGGAAGGTGAGGACGGCACGACGCCCTCACCGTTCCGCCTCGAACATGACAAAGGCAGCTAACCATTGCTTATCAGGTCTTTTTGCCCTGATACCTTGATAATACCGGGTTTTTCAGGCAAATTTGCCTGGCCCTAGTATCATCGCATTCTCTTAGGCAAGAGACCACTTCTTACGATCTACACTAACAACAGCACCGAGAAATGTCAATGACTCGACCTTCTGCGTTGCTAAACGAAGGACGGTGTTAGCGAAGCTAGATAACGATCTTCTCAATCTCATCGAGGGAGACCTGATCGCTCGTCCTATCATAGAGTTTCGTCGTACGTGGATCTGCATGACCTGCAATCGTCTGCGCATGCTCCAGCGACCCGCCATTGCCCAGATAGATCGTGATACCGGTAGCACGAAGCGAGTGCGGACTGATCTTTTCATAGACGCCTGCTTCTTTGGCCCGCTTTTTCATCACACGCCACGCATTTACACGATCTAAACGCCTGTCAGTCAAGTTGCGAGATCGATCCACGCTACGAAAGAGGGGAGAGGCCCCATCA
>DATGCC010000719.1:0-2478 GCA_035312345.1 Rhodothermales bacterium | reverse complement strand
GACGCCACCGATGCCGCAAGCACCATCGCTTTCGCCTGGGAAACCGACGCCACCGCCACCGCCTACCATCTGCAGGTAAGCGCCACCTCCGATTTCTCGGACCTCGCTTTCGAGGATGACGCCCTCACCGAGACAACGCAGACCTTTGGACCGCTGGCCTACAGCACCCGCCATTACTGGCGCGTCCGGGCAACGAACGACATCGGCCCTGGCCCGTGGTCCGAGGTGCGTAACTTCACCGTGGCTGTCGGCACAGCGGTGGAACGCGTCGGGGAAGCCATTCCAACCGCGTACCAGTTGCACGCCAACTATCCCAACCCTTTCAATCCTACCACGACGCTGCGCTTCGACCTGCCCGCTTCGTCCGAGGTCACGCTGACCATCTACGACATGCTGGGGCGCGAAGTGGAAACGCTGGTGGCAAGCACGCTCGCTGCCGGTCGCTACACCTTCGCCTGGGAGGCGACGGACCGGCCCAGTGGCCTCTACCTCGCCCGCCTGCGCGCTGGTCGTTTCGTACAAACCCAGCGGATGATGCTGTTGAAATAAGGCCGGTACATTTAAGCCACCCAGTCGTGAGGTCGAAAAAGAAAGAAAGCTCGAACCAACCACGACCTCGACCATGGACTCCTCAGAAGACATCAAGCGCCTCCTGGGCGAGATACGCGATGTGCAACGCGAGCACCTGGCTGAGTACCAGCGCGTTGCACAGCAAGCGTTGGACCTGCAAACCCGCGCTGTAGCACGGCAGGAGCAATTCAGCCGGATCTATAAAGGGGCCCTCGTGGCGGGCACGGTGCTCGTCGTGGCTGTTCTGGCGATGATTATGTACGTCTTGCGCCTCCTTTGATGCCTGCCAGGGAGCCCTTTCGCATACCTCCTGTAGATACCTTCGAAGCGGCCCTTGCGGTCTCAGCCCTCGCCTTTCTGCTCGTGGGGGGCGCTTTGGCTGTTTACGCAGTCTGGCGCGGCCGACGGCTCATGCGGCGCTTCGCCAACGAATACCCAGCGGTCTATGAAGACGCAGGGCGACCCTGGCCCGTCTACTTCAACTCCTGGCGGTTGCAGCAGTACAACACCTTCATCATGCAGCGTCGGTACCGGGCGGTGTCGGACCCGGCTCTCCTTGCAGCTCTTGAGACACTTCGCCGATTTCAGGTACGCTTTATGGTGTTCCTGCTTGGCGGCTTTATGGTGCTCGGCGTAGCTGTGTTGTGGCTGAAATTTATTGCTGCGTGATCTCCTGAATCTCCGTGCAGAAGGATTAAAAACGAAGCGGCCCGGTAGCGATAAAGGCTATCGGGCCGCTTTTCGTTGTCATGTCAGGTATGATGATTATTTCACGAGGGTCACGCACTTCGTCAGCGTCGTCTCGCCCGCCACCATCCGCACCAGGTACATCCCCGTCGGCTGATCCAACGCCTGCCAGATCACCTCGTGACGACCCGCCGCAAGCTCCTCGTCCATCAGCAGTGCCACCCGCTGACCCAGCAGGTTGTACACCTCCACCACCACGTGGCCCGTCTGGGGCACACCAAACGGAATCGTCGTCTGCGGATTGAACGGGTTCGGGTAGTTCTGGCTCATCTCATACGTCTCGGGGATCCCCTCGCCACCGCTACGGACAACCGACGTCGCCTTCCCGCTGCCTACGGTAATCACCACCGACGCCACATCATCTTCGTCCGCGTTGTCAATCGCGATGTCCGAGTCGGGATCCGGCAGGTGATGGCTCGTGATGCGCGCCGTGTTCTCGATCTCGCCCTCTGCTGTCACTTCCACGACGATCATGAGTGTTGCCGTCTCGCCATCAACGAGCTTGTCAATCGTCCAGAGACTCGTATCTGCGTCGTAGGTGCATGGCGCGCAGCCCGCTCCGTCCGTCGAGGCGCTCGCCGAGACGAACGTCACCCCCTCGGGCAGCACATCCGTCACCGCCACGCCTGCCGTCGTGAACGGACCCGCGTTACTCACCGTGATCGTGTAGGTCACCTGCTCACCGACCAGCGGCTGCGCCTGATCCACGGTCTTCGTGACCGAGAGGTCCGCCGCCAGCGGAGGTACCTCGAACCCGCCCCGGTTGAGCGCCGCGCCGGCGAAGTCGTCCCCCTGACCGTCGAGCGGCTCGGAATCTGGATCCGTCTCATTCACCGCGCTGACTTCTGCGAGGTTGAAGAGCGCCCCCTCCGCCGGAGCCGAAACCGTGATCGAGAGCGTCACCTCCTCGCCCGGTGCCAGCGTGCCGACGGTCCAGGTGCTTGTGGCCGGGTTGAACGCCCCGCTGGCAGAGACAAACGTCATCTCGCCAGCGAAGAACTCCATGACCTCGACGCCCGTGGCATTGCTGGGGCCGTCGTTCTTCAGCGTGAGCGTGAAGGTGGCGGTGGCGGTGGTACCGTCGGCGCTCTCGGTGCGGCTCTCCAGGCGCTTCGAGAGCGAGAGGTCCGCAGCGACGGGCGTGAGCGTGACGGCAGCGTA
>DATGCC010000718.1:0-5857 GCA_035312345.1 Rhodothermales bacterium | reverse complement strand
AAAACTTCTGTTACCATCAACGCCTCCGTGGACGACGTCTGGGTGGCACTGGTGAACCCCGAAGCCATCCAGCAATACATGTTCGGCACGCAGGTGGTGACGGACTGGTACGAAGGTAGCCCGATCACCTGGAAAGGCGAGTGGAAGGGTACATCGTACGAGGACAAAGGCAAGATCCTTCGGTTCGAGCCGCAGCGCATCCTCCAGTACAGCCATTTCAGCCCGCTTTCTGGCCTCCCTGACAAACCAGAGAACTATCACACCGTAACCATTGAATTGTCGAGCGAGGGCGACCAAACCCGCGTCGTGCTAACGCAGGACAACAATCCAACCGAAGAAGCACAGGCGCATTCCGAAGAGAATTGGACCACGATGCTTACGGGCCTGAAGCAGTTCTTAGCATCGTAGCGATGCACCGCCTACATCTTGCCTCATCGATAGCATCTGACACTGCCAGCCGCTGCCATGATCACCAAACCCGAGCAACGCGATCTCGCCGTGGCCTGCGTCACATGCATAAAGACCTATATTGGGTATCTATGCATCATTTTTGTCATGACCGGTTGTTCCGATCGGCAGGTTCAACAAGACGTTCAGACGTGGCAGCTTGTGTATCAACATGACTTCAACGGGCAGCCAATCACCGGGCGTGTGGAGGATCTGGTAAACGCCCTGAAGCGAGGAAGCCCGATCCGCGTGTCGTGGGGCGGGACGGTAGCGGGCGACACCAGTTGGATTCATTTCGCCGAGCCGGTTTTTACGGCGGTGATGAGCGACACCGCCGTTGTGGTGCAATTCCCCTTGAGCTTTATCCAGACAGACTATGTCGATGCTGAGGGGGCCTTTTTGCAAACGGACCCCCCGACCGGATGGCGAGCCTTGATGTCGACCAGCGGGAAGTACCATCAATTCCACTATGACCTGAGCACGGGGGAGATAAGCCGGATCATGTATGCGAGGACGAATATGAGCTGGTTTGCCCTGGCACCTCTGCTGGATAATCGACCTCTTCCCAACCTGATCCCTGAAAATGCTTTCAGGCTGGATAGTTTAATCAACAAATAGCCCTGCCATCCGGCGCGTGCTGGTTCCGCCTGAAACCTTAATCCTGTTCAATAAAGCCACGGCCTTCTACCGGAGAGGCCAGCACAACGGAGGTGACCACATCGCCCAGCGTCGAGAGGCGACCTACTACGGCATCAAGCTCATCCACGGATGAGGCAACAATCTTCATCACGAACCCATCACTTCCGGTCACTTTGTGACACTCGACGATTTCCCGCGTCTCTTTGAGGGTCTGCTGAACCTGGGCGCAGTGTATCGCTGCCACCCGCCAGCGGATAATCGCCGTCACGGAGAGGCCGACTTTCTTCGGATTGATGACAGCCGTGTATCCGACAATCACGCCATCGGCTTCGAGCCGGTGAACCCGTTCCGTCACGGCGGAGGCCGAAAGCCCCACCTGCCGTCCGAGGGCTGCATAAGACAGCCTTCCATCTTGCTGCAACGCCGCCAGGATGCGCCAGTCGAGCGCATCAAGCTTTGTAGAGGAGTTCACGGTGTGATCGATCATCTTTCGTGGAATCAAAGGAAATGGGGATTAAGAACAAAGGATATCGCTTTCAGAAAATAAGGACAAGGAGCAATCTTGTACCCTTTGCAACAACCTGTTCTTATATCGATCAACAGACGGTAATACTCCGAAGGTGTTGATGCCATGAGAGAGGGCGGCGAACAACGACGGACGCTGGAAGAGACGCGTCTGATCGCCCTTCCTCCAGCGTCGTTCGTCTATCCCCGAGGTTTTGCAGAAGAGAGGCTAAGATCTATCTGCATCTTCACGGTGATCCCATCGAAGAGAACGTTAGTAGCGCATGGCTTCGGGCTGAGAACACGCCACGGCATCGATGAGCGGACTGGTTTAATGGGCAGGTTCAGCGCATGGTGGTACCAGCGAGGCCTTATGTGGCTTCAGCCTTCCCCAGACACGGTCAAGATAAGCGTGTCTCAACCCGGCGTTTTCTAGATACAATGCGCTACATAGCGCATGGGTAACCCCAACCACTTAACTGAGGTGTTTATGGAACTCCAAGATATACCCGTTGCATCGATCGCCATGTTGATCCGCAAACCTGTCTCAGAAGTATTTGAGGCTTTCGTGAATCCTGCCTTTACGTCCAAGTTCTGGTTTACCAAAGGCAGCGATAGGCTACAAGTGGGTAAACAAATCCGCTGGGATTGGGAAATGTACAATCATTCTGTACTGGTTAGCATAAAGGCGATTGAAGAGAATAAGCGGATACTTATCGAGTGGGGAGCATATGGCACGACCACAGTTGAATGGGTATTCACACCTCGAGCAGATCATACCACTTTGGTCAGTGTCACGAACTCTGGCTTTAGCGGAGATGGCGATGAGGTCGTCAAACAAGCACTCGATTCAACAGGTGGATTTGCACTGGTACTCGCTGGGGCGAAGGCGTTTCTTGAGCACAACATAAACCTGAATCTCATAGCGGATCGTTTCCCAGATGGCCACTGAGTACTGTGGCACACTGATAATGATGGGTAGAGACGGTACTAGTCTGCGTGCCGAATCTATGGAAAAATCGGTAGATATCGCTGCGGTGGAGAAAAAGAACGAACTTCACTTCATCACCTTCCGCGACCATTCCTAATCGATATGCTGTGGAGCGAAGAATCAGCTCTGTTAGCCCACTCACATGATGCCGTAGAGGCAAATAGTCATAGAGAGAGACACACAACGAGTCATCTACAGCTTCACGGTGATCCCATCGAAGGGTACGTTCACAAATGGAAACGTGAGACGCCGTTGCATGAGGAGGCCCGTTCAGCGATCCCTACCATCTTTGTCCAGCCCTGTCATGTCGATAAGACCTGTCATGTCGATAAGATTCGACAGATCCTGTGTGTCTCCTTGTCCATCGACCGGGCGGAACCCATGCAGGGCGTAGAACCCAGCATCGGCGACTGTTACCCGGACGTAGATATCGCTGACGAGTTGAAAACGGACCCGTAGCAACAATTTCCGCCACAGTCGCCGTCCAATCCCACGCCCGCGCCAGGCTGTGTCAATGTGGAACAGGCGGATGACGCCGGTTCGTCCTTGCATCTCCAGAGCGGCTCTTCCGATAGAGCAACCTTTCCAATGAACGGCCAAGGCGATGTATCGGTGATCGGGCAATGGACTGTGGCTGCCGAGCAACTCCGAAGCCGGCACGTCGATAATCCTCGGTCGCGCCCACCGGAAGAGCCTCTGCTTAGTAGACGGGGTGCGAGTCATGGGAAAAGTGGACCTATTCATAGTGGTTTCTGGGCCATGTATTTTCTCAGAGGATGAGGCCGGGCTACCCCCGGATAGCTAGCGAAAAGTATGCGTGTATTTGACAAGGAGCGCCTGGCTCTCCATCGGAACCTCAGTAGGCTGCGCTAGCTGTTCATCTGCTATGACCTGCCGATTAAAGACGACGTAGAGATCCGTGCCTTCGCGGACGTTGTAGCGGAAACGAAGATTTGTACTCCAGCGGGCATCCGTGCTGTTGTACTGCACGAAGGCTTGCGTCGAGAGCTTTGTGTTGAGGGCCGCATTCACCCGTAGCCGTCCCAGATGGGCCGTGAGTCGCTCCTCACGTTCGGGAAAGTGCAACCTGGTGACTTCATAACCCAGGCCAATCCGAAGGTGTGCCGAAGCAACCCAGGTAGGTTGGATCCGGATGGTGCTCCGTCGTCCATCGAAGAACGAACCGGCTTCCACATCGATGTAGGCGCGCAGCAGCCGGGACGAGGCCGTCTCGAAAGCCGCGCTGGCGATGTAGAAAGCATAGCTGCCAGATGGTATCGATACGGCATCAGACAGGGCGAAAGCGCTCAACAGATCCTCGTATTGCCTCTGCATTGTGAAAGCTACGCGGGCACCTGACTTCAATTCGACGGTCCAGGCCAGTTCCTGATGCGCCGACTCCAAGCTCCCGTTTGTGGTGCGAACATACACGGCATTGCGCAGGGCTGGCAGGAAGAGGCGAATGCGAGAAGCGTCACGGGCAAACCAGCCGTAGGAGACCTGCTGCTCGGTAAGCGTAAAGCTCCTTCGGTTCGAGAACCCGACGGTGGGATCGAAGGCGCGACCAGCGTGGGTGAGCGTCATCGCATAGCCCAAACCGATGTTCGTCCGCCGTTCCCAGGCTGCATACAGACGCCCAGAGGTCAAGAAGGGCATTCGGCGTGTGCGTTCATCGTCGTCGAACGTTTGCGCCCAGGAGGCCGTGAGGTAGTCATTCCCCACGAGGCGCAGGCGTCCATCGAGCCCGTAGGCAACCGAAGAGGCACCGCCCCATCCCATCCGGCTCGTCATCATCGCACCCACATAGGAGTAGGCATTCACAACCGGCCGGCGCAGGCGCAGCACCCCAAAGGTTTCAGATGGGAGCGCGGTAGATCGTGCCGTCTGCATCCCCATCAGCCCGAGGTCCCAGCCCTTCACGCGCCCTGTCAGCCGGGCACCCCCGAGGATGCGAACTGGCCGGCCATCCTCGGTCAGTCCGATGCGACGGCTGTGGAAGAGACGCCCTCCGTCGCCTAACTCGAACTGGAAAAGGCCAGAGCGTTCCTGGAAGAAAAGCCGCTTCTCCGGATAAAACAGTGAAAACCGGGTCAGGTTGACCTGTTCATCATCCACTTCGACCTGGGCAAAGTCTGTATTGACGGTGAGATCAAACGTCAGGCTGTTCGTGAGGCCGTACTTGAGATCAAGGCCGATCTCACGCGGTTGATCGTCGGCCTGCTCCGGGTTCTGGGGCATTATGGGTGCAGATGTCTGGCGCAGGCCCGCCAGCACGTAGGGCGAGACGTAGAGCGGATGGCGGGGTGTCAGGTCTTCAAACACGACGTCTTGCCACAGCGACGGCTTCCAAAGGGCTGTTGTAGCCGTCGGTGGGATAGCGGGAAAGATATGCCGCTCATTCCGGGCGCTGATGAATCGATTTATGCTGAGGCCCATCACCACGCGGCCCCCCTCGGCTTTGAACCGGAGGCTGGAGAAGGGAATACGCATCTCGGCGGACCAGCCCTCGTCACTGCGCGAGGTGGCCGCGTCCCAGACCATGTTCCAATTCGTGTTCAGCCAATCCCCTTCGGCATCATTCGTGATTTCGCTGTCGAGCCGAATGCCGTTGGGTGTGGTCGAAAAGCTAACGGCGTTTTCGTTGTCGTTGAAGGTATCCAGGACGAGGTTCAGAAAGTCTCCTTCTGCATCCCAATCATCGCGCTCATAGGAGTCGGCGCTAATGGTGGATGGGTACTCGGTAAGGAGGCGAGCACCGACGTAAAGATACCGATCGTCATAGGCCACATAGATCTCCGTCCGCTCGGTCATAGCGCCCTGATATATGGGCTGGTACATCACCACGGGCAAGGGTTTGATGGTCGCCCAGGCTAGTTCGTCGACCACTCCGTCGAGCATAATCGGGGCAGTGAGGCGTTGCAGAGCCAACGGCATATGCGGCTGTGCATGGAGCGGCAAGAGGGTGCCGCCAGTTGCCAGCATCCATGACACAAGGAATACAACGTTCTTGAACATATTTTAGTGGGCCGGCTTTTGCGGATGTACCAATGACGATGCACTGCAACCTTTCGGGAACTGCGGCACAACGACGAAGCGCAACCTACCCATGCTGCCGCATCACAGGCTATCCGCTTTTTGCGGCCAAACCAGAAAACAGCAGAAAACAGGTTCATTCAAGCCACGGCATCTCCAAGGATGGAGATGTTCAGATAGCGTGACTTTGAGCGCAAGAAACGGGTAGCCATCGGATCGGTAGACCCCGTATGTTTTCTTGCG
>DATGCC010000717.1:0-4674 GCA_035312345.1 Rhodothermales bacterium | reverse complement strand
CATCGCGCCCGACAACCACAACAGGTTTTCGACCTTCTGCATTGGCCCGTTGCCTGCACCAGGTGCCAAAGGCAGCGGCGTATTTTACCAGTACCCCAGCGTCCAGCCCCTGACCAAAAATACCACGAATACCGGAGATAGAGACGATCAGCGTTTTCTTCATACGTTGGGTTGATTCATTGTTTGAGAGTCTGGGTTCTTGGAAAGACATCGTCGGTATATTGCAGCGACCGAGCACGGTTTCCTTCAAGCCCTTTTAATGGAACAGCCGGATAGACCTCTCGTTGCTCTGGCAGCCGTTATGAAATTGTCTTCTTTCCTGCTTCCACCTTCCGGTCACACCATGACCAGATTGCACATTAAGGCGCGTCCAATGGAAGTGACGCGAGCTACCCACTGGCGGCATCGATACACCATCCTGGCGGTGGTTGTTGCGGTACTGCTGATTTCCTGGGGCGGCCTCGTCACCAGCATTGACGCGGGACTGGCCGTGCCAGATTGGCCGACCTCCTTTGGCTCTTACGACCCCCTCGCCACCGGCTTCGAAGATCCGACGGATCCGACGGCCCGCTGGTGGCACCGCTTACCTATCCTTGCCGAGCATGGGCACCGCTTGCTGGGAGCCCTGGTGGGCATCCTCGTGGTCCTGCTGGCTTTCTGGACGTGGCGTGCCGACCCCCGTAGCTGGATGCGCAAGCTGGGCTTTATCGCCCTCGGCCTTGTCATTTTCCAGGGCATCCTGGGCGGCCTGCGCGTCGTCTGGGTGTCGCTGGATCTCGCGGTGGTGCACGCCTGCGTGGCGCAGATTTTCTTTTCGCTGCTCGTAGCGATGGCACTGTTCACCTCAGGCAGCTGGCTCCGTGCCGAATCGATCCCCTCCACTTCGCCACAGACGAAACGTTTGACGACGCTTTCACTGGCCACGGTCGGGATGCTGTACGTGCAGATTATCCTGGGCGCTTTGTTGCGACATCCTGGTACGGGTGTGGATCCAATTTTTGCGGGCATCCACATCACAGGTGCGCTGGTGGTGGTCGGGCTGGTCCTGGCCACGTTTACCTTTGTGCGAAAGCACTTCGAGGGCTACCGACTGCTGAACAAGGCCGCCTGGATGATGCTGGGCGCGGTAGGCTTGCAGTTCACGCTCGGCTTCTGCGCGTTTGCGGTACTGCTTATCGAGACACAGATGGCACAACGGAGCGTGCTACAAGTGGTGCTGAACTCGGCGCATCTGGTCGTTGGCGCGTTGCTCATGGCCTCGGCGGTGAGCCTGGCTCTGCTGTCGCTACGACATCCAGCCTCCTTAACACACTCCCACACACCTGCCTTCGCCGAGCAGCCGGTCTGATGCTTATTTCACCAGGCTGCTCGACTTTCCTCTATCAATACGCGATATTCTACCACCGCTATCAACGCGCTGGCTGAGCCACCGTCTATGGAGCTTCCCGTCCGCCCCCTCGATGATACCGACCTGGAGCAGTTGCTCCAACCCGATGTGACCCCGCGTGGTGCTCGCCGCCCGTCGCATCTGGGCCGCCGCCCGGTCCCCCCAACGCCCCAGGATCGCCCTGTTCTGCTTGATTTCTGGGACCTGACGAAGCCGGAGCTTTCTTTTCTGGTGGCACTCTCGGCACTGGCGGGGTTCCTGCTCGGCTCGCCGGGCGAACTCGATGGCTGGCTGTTGTTCAACACGCTCATCGGCACCGCACTCAGCTCTGGCGGCGGCGGCGCGTTGAATCACTATCTGGAACGTCACCTGGATGGACAGATGCGGCGCACCGCGCAGCGCCCGCTGCCTTCGGGACGGATCTCGGGATGGGCCGCCGTGGTGTTTGGCACCGTGCTCGTGCTGGTCGGCATCGGCACCTTGTTCCTGTTGGTCAATGTGCTTACCGCTGCCCTGGCCGCGCTGACCGTCGTGCTCTACCTTTTCGTCTACACCCCCCTGAAACGCCGCACGCGCTACAACACGCTGATAGGAACGATCCCTGGTGCCCTCCCTGCCCTTGGTGGCTGGACAGCGGCAACAGGGCACTTCGGCGCAGGCGGCTGGGCCTTCTTCCTCATCCTTGCCCTCTGGCAGATGCCGCACTTCCTGTCGCTGGCGTGGATGTACCGCAAGGACTACGCCCGCGCAGGCTACGCGATGCTGCCGGTTAAAGAGCCAGACGGACACTCTACGGCCCGTCAAACCCTGCTCTTTACCGTCCTGCTCACGGGCGCGAGCATCCTGCCGACCATGGTAGGCGTGACGGGCTGGGTCTACCTCGTCGGTGCGCTGATCCTCAGCTTCCGCTTCCTCGTGCCCGCCTATGCCTTCTACCGCTCCCGTTCCACCACAGCAGCGCGGCGCGTGCTGATGGGGTCTATCCTCTACATCCCGCTACTCGTAGTGCTTATTTTTGTAGACCGGTTACTGTAGACGAGGCGTTGCCATCTCCCAACCACCCACACTCCCATCCCCCCATCTTCCCTACTGGCCCTTCCCTCTTCCCCACAGTCGATAATCGTCCTTCGTATCGATGTCGTGCAGGATATGATCGGTGGGCATCTCGACACGAACGACGTGATTGGGGTTTTGCTTGACGATGCCTTTGCAACCCATCAGCCCTTTGTGATTCAGAATATCTGATCGATACTGCGCGGCGAAGAGAACAGGATTGCCACGTTGCCCCTCATAGACGGGCACGGCGATGGCGGCAGAATCTTCAGCGAGCGCCTGTTTGAAAGCACCGATAAGCAGATTCAATTCCTCCGGCTCAATGAGCGGCAGATCGGAGAGGCAAATCATAAACCCCTCAGTCTCCGCAGCAGCAGCAAATACGCCCGCATGAATGGACGTGGTCATGCCCTCGCGGTAGTGGTCATTCTGCACGATGTACACGCCGCAGCCCGCCAGCGCCGCCTGCACCCGCTCGGCCTCATGTCCGACAACCACGATCACCTCGTCCACGTTCGATGCCTGCACCGTGCAGACGATATGCTCAATCAGCGGCTTGCCGTCAAATGGCAGCAGCAGCTTGTTCTCCGCCCCCATTCGTTTCGATTCCCCGGCAGCGAGTACAATGGCTGAAATCATGAACGGGTCTGGTGGATGGTGGATGGTAGTCTGGTGGATAGGAACAGCGTGGCTTTCTATCTACCATCCCCTATTCACTATCCACCAGCACATACGTCTCCGGCTCCTTCTCGAAGCTGCGTTTGCAGGCGGGGCAGCAGAAATAGTAGGTCTCCCCCTCATACGTGGCCGTGTGCTTCGCCGTGGCGATGTCCACCGTCATGCCGCAGATGGGATCGATAGCATCGCCCGCAGGCGATGCTTCCCCTTCCACAACAGCCGAAGGCTTCGTACTGCGCATCACGTAGATGATCTCGGCCAGGATGCTCACGGCGATTTCTTCGGGGAGATGGGCCTGGATGTTGAACCCGGCAGGCGTGCGGATCCGTGCCAGTTCTTCTTTCGAGATGCCCATCTCCTGCAACTCCTTGAACAACGCTTTGGCCTTTTTCTGGCTGGCAACAAATGCCACATACGGCACATCCACCTTCAACGCAGCGGCCAGCGCTTCCTCGTCGCCCTCGCCCTGCGTAGAGACGACAATAAAGGTCTGCTGCGTGAAGGGCAGGCTGCTCAAATCGAACGCCGACTCCACAACATCCGCATCGGGGAAGTGCTCTGGCCCAGTGTCGGGGGCGACGGCAATGATGCGGTAGTTGAGCACTTTGCCAAGCCGCGCCAGCGTCTGCGCCACCACCGACTTGCCGAGGATGACGAGGTTGGGCCGGGGCAGCACGGGTTCGATGTAGATGTCGAGCGTGCCGCCGCTGTGACAGGTCATGGTATGCTCCACGATGCCTTCCTCCGTGTGATCCGACGATGGGGTGACGCGCACGAGACGGGGCTGCCCGTCGGCGAGCGCCTTGCGGGCTTCGCTGATGATGACCGGCTGCGTACACCCGCCGCCGATCCAGCCCTGGATGCTGCCATCGGCCAGGATGATGGCTTTGTCGCCGGGTTTGCCAGAGATGGGCGTCTCGTGACGTACGACGATAGCCAGAGCAAAGGGTTGGCCCTGGGCGTTGAGGTCGCTGGCTTTCTGAAACAGGACATCAAACATGGTGCAGATAGTCCTCCAACCGGAGTAAGCTCTCAAGGTTATGGGCCGGGAGCATGAGGTCTACCAGCGGCAGCGCGGCGCGGATCCCTCGTGCCGATGGCTGGTAGCCCGCCATCCCCAGCAACGGATTCAGCCAGATGATCTTTTTGGCCCGCCGCTGGAGCTTGCGGAGTTCGCGCTCCAGCCGTTCTGGCTCGCCCGTGTCCAGGCCATCGCTCAGAATCAAAACCAAAGCACTGCGCGAGAGCACACGCGGGGCATAGGTCATGTTGAATTCGGCGAGGCATTCCCCAATGCGGGTGCCGCTGGCCCATGCCTCGGCAGTGTTCGACAGCGATCTTAGCGTTTCGTGCAAATGGCGCGTCTTCAATGCATCCGTGACGCGCATGAGCCGCGTGCTGAACAGAAACGAATCGACCTGCGCGAAGTGCTGCTGTAGCGCGTAAATGAACCGCAGCAGGAAGAAGCTGTATTGCTCCATTGACCCGCTTACGTCGAGCAGGATGACGAGCCGGGGCTTGCGTGGCTTACGTCCTCGAAAGCTGAGTTCAATCGG
>DATGCC010000716.1:0-5349 GCA_035312345.1 Rhodothermales bacterium | reverse complement strand
ACACTTGTAGGTCATCAGTGCAGCCAGCGCCATCACCTCGTCCTCGTTGACGTTCATGGCATATCGAATGCCGCCCTTGGTAGGCTGCTTGTGCTGGCTGTGCTCGGCCCGGAACGCGCGGATCACCGTGATGGAGCCGTCGTCGCGTTTGAGCGGAAATTCCATATGATAGACGCTGTTGCAGATCTTGATCTGGTCCAGCAAACCTGCCGGGTGGTCGGTGTGGATGGCCGCTTTGTCGAACATGCGATTGACCTGCTCGAAAAACTTCACATGGGCCACCGCACCATCGGTTTTGATGGTAGTTTCGGTTGACATATCCAGGAGGAGATAGGGTTAGAACAGAGATGGAAGGAAAGTACAAAACCTACACGATGATTCCTTTGAAAAAGCGCTTCCAATATGATCTATTCGTGAACAACCCGATACTTTCACGGGTTGAGAGGGTCCCGCGTCGTATGATGTCTTAGTGGCTGCCTAAAATCACAAGAGGTCCTTGCGGGTGACTAAAGTGGAGCGCGGCCATCTCAGAAAACCCAGCTAGACACACGAGAGGACTTCGTCGGTTTTATCCTTGCAAGGACACACATCTGGTCTCACCCATCGCATTTGAAAGGAGGATTTTTTGACTGAGCATATTCTCGTTGGCATCGTAAGCGTCATCGTGCTGGGCATCAGCGCGCAATGGATCGCGTGGCGTTTCAAGATGCCGTCTATCCTGTTATTGTTGATCTTTGGATTCGTCGCAGGGCCGATTACGGGCTGGCTGCCGCCGTCATCGCTGCAAGGCGATTGGCTTTTTGCTTTCGTCTCCCTCTCGATCGGTGTAATTCTATTCGAGGGTGGGCTGAGCCTGCGCCTGTCCGAGTTGCGAGAGGTAGGCAAGGCCGTCTTCAACCTTATTACCATCGGTGTGCTGGTGACGTGGGCGCTCGTGGGCCTTGCCGCCTACTACATCGCCGGGTTCAACCTGGGCCTCTCTATCCTGATAGGAGCCATTCTGACCGTCACCGGTCCGACCGTCGTGATTCCACTGCTGCGGCATGTGCGCCCGTCCGGGCGGGTGGGGGCCGTCGCCAAGTGGGAGGGCATCACCATCGACCCGGTGGGTGCTATCCTGGCGGTGCTGGTGCTGGAAACGATCCTGCTGCTGAACCAGACCGGCGAGACAGGGTCGGTAGGCGAGGCTGCCTTTCACGCCGTCGAAGGCTTGCTGTTGACGATTTTCATCAGTGTTGGCATCAGCGTCATAGGAGCTACCCTGCTGATTTTGCTGCTGTATCGACGGCTGGTACCGGATTATCTCCAGAACGCCGTCGCCCTGATGATTGTCGTGGGTACCTTTGCGCTCTCGAACGTCTTGCAGGAGGAGTCGGGGTTGCTGGAGGTGACACTGATGGGCATCATCATGGCAAACCAGAAGTGGGTGCCGGTGCGGCGCATCATGGAGTTCAAGGAGAACTTGCAGGTGTTGCTCATCGCCAGCCTCTTCATCCTGCTCAGCGCCCGCCTCGAACTCAGCGCTCTGGACTATATCGACACCAACGCGCTCATTTTTCTCGGCGTGCTCATCCTTGTGATTCGTCCTATTGCTGTTGCTATTTCCTCACTGGGGACGCGGCTGGAGTGGCGCGAGCAGGCGTTCCTGGCGTGGCTGGCTCCGCGGGGCATTGTGGCGGCGGCGGTGGCTTCACTCTTTGCCTTCCGGCTACAACCCATCTATCCAAGTGAGGCGGGCGCGCTCGTACCCATTGTCTTTCTGGTCATCGTCGGAACCGTGGCCGTGTATGGGTTGACGATCTCGCCCCTGGCACGGTATCTGAAACTGGCCCATCCGAATCCCCAGGGCGTCCTGTTTCTTGGTGCGCATCCGTGGGCGCAGCAGATCGCCGTTGCGCTCCACAAGCTGGAGTTCAAGGTGTTGGTTATCGACTCTAACACGAAAAACATCGAGCAGGCCCGGCGCAAGGGGCTTCCGGCAGAGGTCGCCAACGCGCTCTCGGAATCGACAGTGGACGACCTGGACCTGGGCGGCATCGGGCGTTTCATCGCGCTTACGCCCAACGACGAAATTAATTCCCTCGCCGCGCTGAACTTCACAGAAGTGTTTGAGAGCACGTCGGTTTTTCAGCTTGCTGCCCGTCCTGAGAGTCGTCAGGAGCAAGGTGAGGAACTGCCGCAGCACCTGCGGGGGCGTCCACTTTTCGGCGAGAGCACGACCTTTGCCACCTTCAATGACCGTTTTCGAAGTGGCGGCGAGGTAGCCACACTTGAACTGACCGAAGAGTTTACCTATTCCGCCTTGCAGTCGCGCTACGATGACGGGGCGGTGTTGCTATTCGTAGTGCGGGGTAGCGATCTGCTGGTACATTCAGAAGAGGGGCAAATCGAACCCGCTGTGGGCGATACCGTCGTGGTTTTCCTGCCGCCGCGTATCAGCACACAGGCACGGATCAACGAAGCCGATTTTGAGCAACTCATCGCCCGTTCCTTTGTGATGGACCTGGCCAATCGGCAGCCGTTCGACGATATTGCGACAGAGGTGGCGGCGCTTGTGGCGCGGCAGTTGCCCATCACCTCGGCCCGGCTGGCACGCGGGTTTATTGAAGGGGTGCGCTATGGGGCTGTGCCGATCACGCATGGGCTGGCGCTGCCGCACTACCGGGTCTCAAACCTGGAGGCTCCGGAACTGGTGCTGGTGCGGTGCCGCAATGGCCTGCTCATCCAGCGCGACGAGGAAGGAGAGGCCGCGCCGGAAGGGCCAGTTTATGCGCTGTTTTTCCTTGTCAGCCCCGAGGAGAATCCGGGCACCCACCTGCGCACGCTCGCCAACCTTGCCAGCCGTATCGACACGGACGACTTCATGGAGCGCTGGCTCGCTGCCGAAGATGGGCAACGCCTCCGAGAAACCCTGCTCAACCCGGAGCGGTATGTCGCGTTCACGCTAGAAAAAGATAGCCGTACAGCGCCGCTGATCGGGCAGCAGGTAGCAGACCTGGATTTGCCGTCGGGTAGCATGGTTGCCCTCATGCAGCGCAATGGGGAGATCACCAAGCCGGGCCATTCCTTGAAAATGCAGGCAGGTGATCGTCTCACGATTACGGGGGATGCAGGAGAGATAGGCGACCTGCGTGAGCGGTATGATGGGAAGGCGTGAAGCGTAGGGGATTTTGCTGAGACGCTTTGTTCTCGACCCCCTCCCGTTTACTTCGTGTGTCGCTTCACTCGGCTCATGCATTGCGTTTCACCTTGCTATCTCCATCAACCTGCCTGAAAAGCACAACTTGTAACGGAGCCGCCGTATGCCCGAGTCCAACAAACGACTCCAGAAGAACCTGACGCTGTTCGATGTCTACGCGATCAGCACAGGGGCGATGTTTAGCTCCGGCTTCTTTCTGTTGCCGGGGCTGGCGACGGCGATGGCCGGGCCGTCGGCTGTACTGGCGTATTTGCTGGCGGGCATCCTGATTCTGCCAGCCATGTTCAGCAAGGCCGAGTTGAGCACAGCAATGCCGAAGGCGGGCGGGACCTACTACTTTCTGGATCGCAGCCTTGGCCCCATGGCCGGCACCATTGGTGGGCTGGGCACGTGGCTGGCGCTGGTCTTCAAGAGTGCGTTTGCACTCATCGGCATGGGCGCGTACCTCGTCTTCTTTTTGGATCTGCCTATCAAGCCATTGGCGGTGGCGTTTACGGTGGCTTTCACCCTGCTCAATATTTTTGGAGCCAAAGAGACGAGTGGGTTGCAGCGGATCTTGGTGATTACACTGTTGACCGTGCTGACCTTCTTTGTCGTGCAGGGCCTGTTCGAGGTTTTCTCATTGGGCGTTGAGCAGATTCACGAAGAGCAGTTTACGCCGTTCATGCCCTTTGGCGCGGAGAATTTGCTGGGTACCATCGGGCTGGTTTTTGTGTCGTACGCGGGACTGACGAAGGTAGCCAGTGTAGCAGAGGAGGTGCAACAGCCGGATCGCAACATTCCGCTTGGCATGGCACTTTCGCTGGCGACGGCGACGTTCGTCTATGTGGTAGGTGTCTACATCATGATTGCCGTGCTGGATGCCAACGAACTGCGGTCCGACCTGACGCCCGTCGCTACGGCGGCTGAGGCGTTCTTCGACTGGCTGCCCAGCCCGTTTGGCTTGCTGCTTATCGTGATCGCGGCGATTGCGGCGTTTGCTTCTACAGGTAATGCTGGGATTCTCTCCGCCTCGCGCTATCCGTTGGCGATGGCGCGGGACCGTCTCGTGTCGCAGCGACTGGCGAAGGTGGGGCGCTTCGGGACGCCCGTGCCTGCCATTCTGGTCACGGCGGTGCTCATGATCGTCTTCATTCTGATCTTCGATACGGAATCCGTAGCCAAGCTGGCGAGTGCGTTCCAACTGCTCATCTTCATGCTCGTCAACGTGTCCGTCGTCGTCATGCGCGAGAGCCGGATTCCTGGCTACGTTCCTGGCTACCGCAGCCCATGGTACCCGTGGACCCAGATCGTTGGCGTCATCGCGCCGCTGTTTTTGATAGGCGAGATGGGGATGCTGTCGATTGCGTTCACATTTGGAATAGTGCTGGTCGGTCTGGCATGGTATTACTACTACGTCCGCCGTAACACGCAGGTCGTGCGCGAAGGAGCCATCTACCATCTCTTCGCCCGGCTGGGGAAGTATCGCTACGATCCACTTGATGCTGAACTGCGGGGCATCCTCAAGGAGAAAGGGCTGAGCGATGAGGCTCCCTTCGAGCATCTGGTGGCCCATGCCGCCATCATCGACCGGGACGACGCTGATTCGTTCGAGGAACTGGCAGTGGAAGCCTCAGCCGTGCTGGCGAAACGGTTGGGGCTCAGCGAGGAACGCATCCAGAAAGGGTTTCTGGAGGGATCGGCCTTTGGAGCCACGCCGGTGTCGCACGGAGCGGCCCTGCCCCATCAGCGCCTCGCCGAAATCGAGACGTCGCATCTGGTGATGGTACGGTGCAGGAAGGGCATCCGTCTTCAGTTCGAGACGATGATGCACGACCCGGACGAGATCGTGTATGCCCTTTTCTTCCTGGTCAGCCCCGAAGGTCAGCCCGGCATTCACCTGCGCATCCTCGCCAACATCGCCAGCCTTATCGACCAGGAGCAGTTCATGGCGCGATGGCGGCACGCTCGCGATGAACAGGAACTCAAAGAAGCCCTGCTGCGCCATGAGCGCTATCTCTCGCTGGTGCTACGCCCCGGCGATGCCACGGCTGCCTTCATCGGCAAAACCTTGCGTGAGTTGAACCTACCTCAGGGGAACCTGATCGCGTTGATACACCGCAACAGGCAAAGCATCGTGCCGCATGGGGGTACCGAACTGCGCGCCGGAG
>DATGCC010000715.1:0-15719 GCA_035312345.1 Rhodothermales bacterium | reverse complement strand
CGTCGCGCTCGACACCGAGTTCGTGTGGGAGCGCACGTATTATCCGAAGCTGGGCATCGTGCAACTCGGCCTGGGCCAGGAGGACAACCACCTGATCGATACGGTTGCACTGGATGACCTGTCGGCACTGGGTCCGTTGTTGGAATCGCCGGAAGTGGTCAAAATCTTGCATGACGCCCAGCAGGATCTGATCATTCTGCGCCGTGCTACGGGTGCCTTTGCTCAAAATATTTTCGATACGCGCCGGGCCGCGGGCTTTGTGGGGTTGTCTTCGACCCTGTCGTTGGGCGACCTGGTGCAGGAAACCACGGGTGTCTATCTGCCCAAAACCCAGTCCCGCACCGACTGGCTACGGCGGCCGCTTTCAGACAAGCAGCGCGACTACGCCCTCGACGATGTCCGTTACATGCACGCTGTGCGTGCCGACATTCTGGCGCGGGCTGAGCGGATGAACCATACGGCCTGGCTTCAGGAAGAGATGACGCTCTACGACGCCCCGGCCCTCTATGAAGACAAGGACCCGCACACCCAGTTCGAGCGGCTGGGCGGTGGGCGGCTCTCCGGTCCGCGACGGGCCGTGCTCCGCGAGGTAGCCGCATGGCGCGAGCAGGAAGCCCGGCAGCAAGACCGGCCGCGCGGGCATGTGGTGAACGACAAAGTGCTGAAAAATATCGCCCGCCGCCCCCCCCGTTCTCAGTCGCACCTTTCGTCGGTGCGAGGACTGGATAACCGGGACGCGCAACGCTACGGCAAGGCGCTATGGGAGGCCGTCCAGCGGGGCCTCAACACCCCCGAAGAGGAGCAACCCGATCCGCCACAGCGCCGCCCGCAAGACGATGCGCTCCTCGCCCAGATCAACCTCGCGCTGGCGTACCTCACCGGCAAAGGGCTTGCCGATGGGATCGACCCAGCGCTCGTCGCCTCGCGCTCCGATGTCACGGCGCTCCTCCTGGATGGTGCAGACGCCAGATCAGAGGATCATGCGTTGTTGCAAGGCTGGCGTGGCACCTTCATGGGACAGGACTTGCTTGATCTGATGGCAGGCCGCCTGACGATCCGCGTCGACCCCGAGAGTGGGCTGCCACGCGCCACTGAGAAATGAACATTCGGCGAGCGGTAGCGGGGGATAGAAAAAAGCACACCCCGCCCACCGCGTTCACTCTCTGAATCACTTCAGCAGTACCAGCTTGCGCGTCTGCCGGAAGCCATCGCCACTGAGTTGGTAGAGATAGGTGCCGCTGGGCAGGTCGCTGACCCCGAACAGGATCTCATGCCGCCCGGCCGCCTTGGGCTCATCAACCAGCACCGCGACCTCGCGGCCCAGCATGTCGAACACAACGAGCCGTATGGGTCCGGCACGCGGCACATCGAAGTGGATGGTCGTCTGTGGATTGAAGGGGTTGGGATAGTTCTGGAACAACGCGTACGTCGTCGGTAGGGCGTCTTCCTCTTCTGTTGCTACGCCGCCAATTACACCCGTTACTCACATCGGCGATGATCTGCGCGAAGTTGTTGCTTGGGTTCTGTGGCTCGTTAAGCGTGATAGATGGAAATGCACACGCCCCATCCAGTTGGTTGATGCCGTTCAGGATAACCTCATTGCCGCGCCGCTGGAAGTTATCCTGCTGATAGAAATAAAACGCCTGCCAGGTCGCCGAGACTGCATGCTGCGGCAGCGTGACGTGATCGGTAAAGGTGCTGGCAAAGGGCACTTCGAATTGCTCGCGCAGCGTCTCGCCGGTCATCTGGATACCCGTTGCAGGCACGACGCGCTGGTCCGGCCGGTCCAGCAGGTTCTGCCCATGCGTTGCATCAATGCCGTTTCCTGTACCGTCCCGGAACGCTACGTTCGACCACTGAGCGTCGAGCAGGCCGATAACTTTCAGGTCATCCTGAATGGTGAGGCCGGGGTATTTCGGCAGCAGCGTGTTGTCCACAATAGTGCTGAACTGGACGCAGGCGTTGGCGAGGATCGGGTCGCCGCCGTTTTCCAGGGTCACATCGGCGCACACGTTGCGCTCGCTGCACGAGCCATCGGCACAGGCCCCGAAGCTGTTGATGGCGATGCCGAAGATGTCCACCTCACCCGGTCCCAGCACGATGTCGTGTTCGAGTAGCCGAGGATCCTGGGAGAGCGGATCGCCCGGAATGCGATCTACGGGTGAGCCATCCTGCTCGGTGAACAGCTAAGCCGGAAACACATCGGCGTCGGTGAGCGAGATGCGGTAGATCCCGGCGTTGTAGGCGTCTTCATCGTTGTCGATGCCATCGGGGAAGCCTGCCACCTGCACACCCTCGCTCATGATGTCAAAAATGGCGGTGTGGGTCATGGCCTTGATGAAGACGAGCGTCTGATCGCCCTGGTGGAATGCCACTGGCTGTACGGACTGTAGATTGAGCGCGACCAGTTCGAGTTGTACGAGCGGCAGGTCCGGGTCGTCGGGCGTAGGATCTACCAGACACAGCTTGGTATCGCCCGTAGCCGATAAAGTACCCGCCCCAATCCCGCCTGCAAACCCGACATCGTAGGTGCCCACCACCGTGCAGAACGACGCGGGTGTGCCGCCGGGCACAGTAAAGGGCACCGTCAATCCGCCGGGTGGCTGTGTGCCGGGCACGGTAGGCGTGGTCAGCACCGTTGTGTGGGCCCAGCACGAACGGGGCACCGCCTCCCACAGGCGTACAGGTCAGCGTAAAGGTCACCGAAGCCGCTCCTGGCACCGCGCAGCCGTTGGTCACGGTGTCCCAACTCACAAACGGCAAAATGCCGATAGGCACTGTGAAGGCCCCACCACCTGTTGGAATGATAAACGTCGAGGGGGTGTACTTGCTCAGAAAGATGGATTGTGGGCAGGTGGGTGGCGTCGGACTCCCACTACAGTCACATCCTGGCGGCAGGGTCAACAGTCCTCCAACGCTCTTGTCACCTACGCGCTACTCAAAAAAAGCGAAAAAACCTATTTATAGTTGCGATAAAACTATAGCAAAAAGCTCACGTGCGCCGAAGAAAGAGGAGGCCTTCCCTGTGCTGCAAAGCGTAGGGCGTCCTTCCAGCAAGGGCAAGACTGATGATTGAAGTACACAGATCATTATGTCAAAGCCTTTTACTCACCTGCTTTTTTTCAATTCATATTATGTTCTTTTTTGCCAAGAACTTACCTGTATTTATTTAATGAGAGCAGGAACTCTTTTTCTCTTCAAATAATCCGGAAAGACGTATCCGATCTGTAGAAATCATGTCTTTAGAGAAGCCAGGGCCGCATTTTTCCAGAGCGCCCATGGGCTCAGACGCAAGCTACCATTTCGCAATCCGGCTTTCATTAAAACGCGACTTTTGTGATTCGGCGTCGCTTAAGAAATTGAGAAACCGGGGTCAGTAGCCGATACCTTTGAGAAGCGGGAATAACATTTGCAATACCCAGCGCTGACATCTTATCGACGCAAAGAACCTCACCCAGTGATTCCAACGGCACCCCCCTCGATAACCCAGAAGGAACGCCCCTCCCGGTCGCATGCCCCGATTACGCCCCGTCGTAGTCGCCCGGAGCGGCGTACCCGGCGGCAACCCAGACGGAAAATTGTGCCGGCCCTGCTGGGCTTTATCGACGGTTTTTTGCCGCCGCCTTCTGTCACCCTGCCTGAAGTCGACTTTCAACGGCGCGGGCGGCTGCTCGTTACCTCCTCGTTCGGCTTTTTCTTCGTTGCGCTGTTCTTCGGAATGCAGATGGCCATGGTGGACGAGTATCCGCTCTCCAGCGTGGTTGTTATGTTTTCGGGGTGTGGCCTGACGGTGGCGAACCTGCTGCTCTTCTGGCGGGTGCGGTCAGTGACATTGCCCGGGTTGCTTCTCTGCATCGAATCGCTCGCAATCCATGCTTTTCAGGCCTACAATGACATGGGAATTGAAGATCCTGTGTTGTTGTGGACCCTCGTTATTCCCTGGCTTGCGGCTTTTCTTGTTGGGCCCTCCTTCGGCTATATTTTTGCCGGTATTGTCGCGGCCATCACAGGTGGTTTTTATGTATTAGAACGAATAGGGCACCCTTTCCCCCATTTTGCTGACGATGCCGAGCGCAGTCTTTTTTACTTTTTGTGTGCCTCTACTCTGGCTTTGTTTCTAGGGTTTCTGGGCTGGTTTTATGAAGGGCAAACGCTGAAGAACCTGCGGGCCGCCAACGCCAGCCTGGCACGGGCTAATACAGAGGTGAAAAAGGCCCATGAGCATACCGAGCGCATCCTCGAAAACATCACCGATGGCTTCTTTACGCTCAACCCTGAAGGCCATTTTACTGACCTCAACCCCCAGGCCGAGCGCTTCTTGCAGCGCCCGCGCCACGAGATTTTAGGTGAGAATGCCTGGGACCTTTTTTCTGACGACATCACCGAGGAGATCCAGGAGCGGGTGCAGCGCGCCATTGTCCTCCAGGTGCCCACCTCGTTCGAGATGTTGTATCCGAGCATGCAGCACTGGTTTGACGTCCACCTCTATCCCTTCGATGACGGGCTCTCCATCTATTTCAGCGATATTACCGAGCGGAAGGAATATGAGCAGCACCTGATCGAGGCCAAGGAAGAAGCCGAAAACCTGGCGCGGCTCAAGAGCAACCTGCTGGCGAATATGAGTCACGAGATTCGCACGCCGCTCACCGCCGTCATCGGGTTCTCGAATATTCTGGCGGAGGAGGCCTCGGGTGAGCATCAGCAGTTTGCCCATCTCATCGGGCAGAACGGTCAACGCCTGATGGAAACGCTCAACTCGGTGCTGGATCTGGCTCAACTCGAACAGGGCCAGATGACCTGCAAGCTGACGTTGATGAATCTGGTGAGCGAAGTGCAGCAGATCCTTCCCATGTGGCAGGTGATGGCGGGCAAGCGCGATCTGACCCTCGCTATGGAAACTCAGGAAGACTTCATGCCTGCCCTCCTTGATAGTAAGCCGCTCAACCGCATGCTTAACAACCTGATCGGCAACGCGATCAAGTTCACACATGAGGGTGGTATTACGCTTTCAGTGGGTGGCGATGCCGAGCAGGTCTGGGTAAAGGTGATCGATACAGGCATCGGCATTTCGGCCTCCTTTCTGCCCCACCTGTTCGAAGAATTTAGCCAGGAATCGACGGGCCTGGCGCGTGCCTACGAAGGCAATGGCCTTGGTCTTGCGATTACCCGACGGTTGGTAGAAAGCATGAAGGGCACCATCGAAGTAGAGAGCGAGAAGGAAGTAGGTACCACCTTTACCGTCGCGTTCCCGCGCCCTCCAGAAAAGATTGTAGCGGCGTCTTTAAAAGCCGCCCCCACCGAACAGCATGGGTAAAAGTTACCCGCTCCGACGGTGATTATTACCCGATGGATACGATTTCGCCATAACTCAAGAAATGAGAAGAGAAGAGATCAGTTACTGCGGTCTGGTTTGTTGCTGATGTTCAATCCAGATGTACATACCCTCTTCGGAGGCCCCAAAGGGCTGGCCCGCATCGCAGTAAGAGGTCCACATCATGTGCCGCATCATATCGCCAAAAGCAGCATTTCCGCCTGATACCTGCACTATTTTGGTTCTCATCTCTCGGCTTCGCGAGGGCGTGGGGGGGCGGTTGTCCAACGAGGTTGATTTTCGGTTTTCCATGGATAGGGGGGCGGCTAGGATGCAAAACAAAGCCTGGCTCTCCTTAAGAACCGGGCGGCTTAACGGTATGGTGGTCAAACCCTATGCCACCCCTTTGCCGCTTCGTGTCTCCGTTCACAAAATATCTAGCTGCCCCATCCCCACTTTTGGGTTTTTTCTCGTTCCCTACTAGTGGGTGTTAGTACCTGCCTCCTATTACCTTACCCCCCATTTAGTACCATGACCGCATTTCGTTCATCCCCTGGCGGAGAGAACTTCAGCCTCCGCGACATCCTCCTCCGTGGTCGTAAGCTCAACTTCAAAGAGCGGACGGCCTTCTTCTCGAATTGGATTGAAACACGAGCCGCGCAAGGTGAGAGCCTTTATCTGCGCAATGTCTCCTCGGCTGCTGACCGCGAAGTAGAGGTTTTCGACCGCTACACCGACACCACGCGGAAGATGCTGATGTTTGGCTCGAACAATTACCTCGCCCTGACGAATCATCCCTACGTACGTCGTCGTGTCAAGCAGGCTGTGGATAAATATGGCGTGGGCGTAGGTGGTCCACCGCTGCTCAATGGCTACACCGTGCTGCACCGCGAGTTGGAAGAGCGCCTCGCTGCTTTCAAGAGGAAAGACGACGCCCTGATCTTTTCGAGTGGCTATGGCACCAACGTAGGCATGCTCAGTGCGCTCCTTAGCCGGGGCGACACGCTGATCCACGATGCCTACTGCCATGCCTCCTTCCACGACGGCATGAAAATGAGCAATGCCGCCTCGGTGAGCTTCTCCCACAACGATGTCGATGAACTCTCGGCCCTGCTTGATGCTGCTACGAGCACTGGCGACGGCGACACGTTCGTAGGTGTGGAAGGCATCTATTCGATGGATGGCGACCTGGCCCCGCTTGATCGCATCGCACCGCTTTGCCGCGAGAAGGACGCCATCCTCATTGTGGACGATGCCCACGGCACGGGGGTCCTCGGTCCCGATGGCTCCGGTACCGCCGCGCATTTCGGCGTAGACGACGCCGTCGATATCGCGATGGGGACGTTTAGCAAGGCCTTCGGTGTCGTCGGCGGGTTCATTGCTACCGACAAGGCCATCACGGACTATCTCCGCTTCTTCGGGCGCTCCTACTTCTTCTCGGCCTCTATGCCGCCAACGGTCGTTGCGGCAGTGCTGGCCTGCCTGGATGTGCTGGAGCAAGAACCGGAGATTCGCCAGCGCCTGCAAGACAACATCGACTATACGGCGCAAGGCTTGCGGCGGCTGGGCTTCGACGTGAATCCGCAGTCGGCCATCATCCCGCTGCTGCTGCCCGCTACGATGAACCTGCGCAAGGCGGCGTTCCACTTCCACCGCGCCGGTATCTTCCTCAACTCCATTGAGTATCCAGCGGTGCCCGCCCACCTGCAGCGCTTCCGCATCAGCCTGATGGCGACGCACACGCAGGAAGACATCGACCGACTGCTGGCCTGCGTAGAAGAAGTCTGGGCCATCTATGCCAGCGAGCAGGTCTCGCTTCGTCCGGCAAGCTAGACATTTTGGAAAGGGGTTTCTACGAGCCAGAAGCTTCCTGTTTGATCGCTTCTGGCTCGTAGACTTTCACGTCACCGGGTTGCTGTTTGGCGACGTGTATCATGGCAGTAGCTACATCGCGGGCGGCAGTCGGACGAAAAGTGCGAAGGGGTCCACGTAGCGTGAAGGAAAACGTCTTCAGCACCGCTTCCGCGATCTGCTCGCCTCTGCGTTTTTCGTCCCGATCTCCGGTGAGCAGCGATGGGCGGAAGATGTACATGCCTGCGTAGTCGAGCGCACGGATGGCGTCCTCGGTTTCTCCTTTCACCCGGTTGTAGAAAATCCGCGAGGCCCTATTGGCCCCAAGGGATGAGACGAGCAGATATTGCTGGGCTCCCTTCGCAAGGGCTATGCGGGCCGCCTCGAACGGATAGGTGAAATCGACCGTGCGAAAAGCCTCCTGCGATCCGGCCTGCTTGATCGTCGTGCCCAGGCAGCAAAACACATCGTCCGCCGCCAGCACATCGGCATGCTCGCTGAATGCATCAAAGTCAATAACGTGGTGCGTGAGCTTGGCGTGCGTCTTCGTCAATAGTCGCCGCCCGAGCGTTGTGACAGGTGCGTAGCTATCATCTGCCAGCAGAAGATCCAGGCAGTGCCCTCCGACGAGCCCGGTAGCCCCGAGCAGTAGCGCCGTCCGCGGTTTTTCCATAGATCAATGAACCTCGAAGCGGCGGTAGCGGGCGCGGCTGAAGCAATAGATGCCGTAAGCGACGAATCCGAGCGCCACGACGCCGAGCAACCACGGGCCATAGGACTGCTGCGCCAACGTAGTGAGTGCGGCATCCAGGCCCTGCGCCTCACTGGCGTCGGACTGCCGGGCCGCCTGGATGAAAAACCCGCCGATGATGAGAAAGGTCACGCCCCGCGCTGATAGTCCAAATCGTCCGATGCGTTTGGCCCAGTGCTTTTCCTGGGCGCTCATGTCGTTATTATAGTGCTTCATAAACGACGCTTTGTAGGCCCGGTAGAAATGATAAAGGCCGACGCCAATGATGATTGCTCCAACAATGCCGACGAGCCATTGTCCGAAAGGCTGGCTGAGCAAACGGGCTGTCCACGTCTGCTGGGCATTGCCACCGCCACTACTGCCGCTCAACACAAGCCGTACTGCTGAGAAAGCCAACAAGGCATAGGTTACGCCACTAACAGCGTATCCTACTCGCTTCACAAGTCCGGTCGCATCAGTCCCTTTATTGTCGGGGTCGAGGACGGCCTGCACAAAACGCCAGGTCACATAGCCGACCAGCCCCAGCGCGGTCAATATCAGCAGGACGCTTCCGAAAGGCTGCGAGGCAATGGTTTTTATTGCACCTTGAGAGCCTTGAATCGACCCGCCTGTGCCCCATGCAACCTGCACGGCCAGGATGCCGATAATCGTATATACCACCCCCTTCGCTACGTAACCGAGCCGGGCCAGCGGCTCGACCCACCCCTTCCCTTTCGATGCCGCATTGGCCGCCCCTGAGCTAATCGTATCTGTCATCGTTGCCATCGTCGTACCTCCTGTCAGATTCCTTGCTGTCTCTGATTTCTAACGGGCACCGTGCGTCAAAATCCCAGGCAGGAGGTGAAAAAGCACATACAATTCGCCCTTTACGACTCGGCAAGGGGCACACCGATGGTTTCTTGGATGATCCATTCGATCTGCTCCATATGATGGCGGAGCGTGGCATAGCCGATACGCCGCAAGGCCTTAGACCAGGGCATCCAGCGCACTTCCTCGATGTCCTCGTCGGCTTCAGGCGTGAATTCCGTCTCAGGCGTTTGCAT
This sequence comes from Rhodothermales bacterium, assembly GCA_035312345.1. GTDB lineage: Bacteria > Bacteroidota > Rhodothermia > Rhodothermales > DATGCC01 > DATGCC01. Next base: position 6,763 of record DATGCC010000715.1, on the reverse strand, counting down.
CAGGTACCAGTGCGTGGTCTTCACGCGGTACTTTTTCTTCTGCACGTAGCCGTGGATGGTAGTGCCCAGCGGCTCTAGCAAGCGCAGGTGCTCTATGCCTACTTCTTCGCGCACTTCGCGAAGGCCGCACTCTTCCAGGGTCTCTCCTTTTTCGAGCTTGCCTTTGGGGAGATCCCAGCGTCCCCGGCGGAAGATCAGCAGCACTTCGGGACCCTCCTTGCCAGCACGCACCACATAGCCACCGGCGGCCTCCACATGCTTCGGCTTGCGATAGGGGTTCAGGTTAAGAAAGGCTTCGGGCGGCACTTCGGGCACTCGTATTTTTTTCCTCATGTGCAAGTCGCGGACAGCCTCTGCTGGCAAGACATCTGCATCGACGACAAGGATGCGGCCCTTGCATTTCTTCTTGGTCGCAGCGAGCCGCGTCCGCAGGCGCACCCCTTTGTCTTTCCGTCCCTTCACGCCCTTGCGACGGATTTTTTCGAGTTTCTTTTTGGCAGCGCAGTAAAACAGCAGCATAGCGGGAACAGTTCGCTGGATGAGGAGATCGACGCAATCAACCGAGCCCTACGCTCCGTTGTCATGCAGGATCCGGGGGGACTCGTGCGAGTACGGTTGAGAGCGCGCTTGCAATAAATCGTATGCTCTTCGATAGACACCGAGCCTATCGGTTCCTGAAAACGATGCGCTGATCCACCATGCAACCAAAATCGACCTACATCACGCCCGAGGCCTATCTGGCGCTCGACCGTGAGGCCGACATCAAGTACCAATACTGCGCGGGCGAGATCTTCGCGATGGGCGGAGCCAGCGAGGAACATAACCTCATTGTGACCAACCTAATCAGGGAACTGAGCTTACAACTCAAAGAAAGACCGTGTAAAGTCTATCCAAGCGATATGCGCGTAAAGGTTAATCCGACAGGTCTGTACACCTATCCCGATGTGACTGTCGTCTGTGGCGAAGCTCGGTTCGACGACGAAAAATTCGACACCCTGCTCAACCCGACGATTCTGTTTGAGGTACTTTCCGAATCGACAAGCGACTATGATCGTGGTGGCAAATTCGGGCACTACCGCAAGCTCGCATCGCTGCAAGAATACGTGCTGGTCGATCAGGAGCGCGTTTATGCAGAACACCACACCCGCCAACCCGACAACCGCTGGCTCCTCGCCGAAACCGACGATGCGAACGACACGATCTTCCTGGAATCCATTGATTGCCAACTGGCACTGACCGATGTCTATCACAAAATCACCCTCGATGCCGCGTCTCCACCCCGCTAGATGAAGCCAATTCTCTGCAATTATTACGTCACCTATCGTTGCAATGCGCAGTGTGACTTCTGCGATATCTGGCAGCAGCCCTCGCCGATGATCGATCTGAAAGATGCTGAACGCAACCTGGACGACCTCCAGCGCCTCGGCGTGCGTATCATCGACTTCACAGGAGGCGAGCCGCTCCTGCATACGCGCCTACACGAATTGCTGGTCATGGCGAAGGAGCGTGGGTTTCTCACTACCGTCACCACCAACGGCCTGCTTTACCCCAAACGTGCCGAACACCTCGCAGGTCTGGTTGATCTGCTGCACTTCTCCATCGACTCATCGGTGCCTGCCGAGCACGATGCCTCGCGCGGCGTGCGTTGCTTCGACAAGCTGATGGAATCTATCGAGACGGCCCTGGCGCTCGGTGAGACGCCCGACCTGCTTTTCACGGTTACCAATGACAATGTCCATCGGCTGTCGGAGATTTATGAGCAGATCGCCTATCCGAACCGGCTTATTCTCCTCATCAACCCGCTGTTTGAGTACAACACGCTGGGGGAAGAACTGGCCGAAGAGGTCATGGCGACAATGGAGGCATTCGCCCGCAAGCCGTACACCTATCTTAATCCAGCCTTTCTCGACCTGCGGCGGCGCGGCGGCAACGACTCGAACGCACCTGTCTGCAAAGCCGTCTCTACGTGTGTGGTCATCTCGCCCTTCAACGAACTGGTGCTACCCTGCTATCATTACGGCCTGGAGCGCCTGCCTATCGGTGGAAACCTCTACGATCTCTGGCACTCCGACACCGTGGCGCAGCACAAGGCGATGGAGGGTCGCCATCCGGTCTGTGAGGGTTGCACCATCAACTGCTACTTCGAGCCGAGCTTTGCAACGTCGCCGACAACCGGGTATTTCTGGCAAAGCCTGCCCTCTAAGATGCAGTATTCGTGGACGAAGTTTGTGGTGCAGCGTCTCCGTGCCAGGCTGGGGCCGCGGGAGGCCATCTTGCCAGATGTCGAGGTGGCGACGTCAGGCGATGGCGAGATGATTGATCTGCCCGTTGTGAACGTTCGGTAGAGACGACCACCGGGTCATCTCCACCACCTATCGATTGTAACAATATTTTATTTGTCACAACAAGTAATGTTATAACGAGTAAACCAGCTATCTTTCCTCAAACCTTCTGCCAGGAAGCAACACGATGCACATTCACGGCTTGCACCACATCACCCTCGTCGCTGCCGACGCGCAACGCACCGCCGATTTCTACACGCGGGTGCTTGGCCTGCGGCTGGTCAAGAAAACCGTCAACTTCGACGATCCGGGTAGCTACCACCTGTACTTTGGCAACGACGAGGCACAGCCTGGATCACTCATCACGTTTTTCGAGTGGTCCAACGCGCCGAAGGGCTTGCCCGGCATCGGTGGGACGCACCATTTTGCGCTCACCGTAGCCGACCGGGAGGGCCTCTTGCAATGGAAACGCCGCCTGACGGACCTCGGCTTCCGCGTAGATGGCCCGTATGACCGACGCTTTTTTACGTCGATCTACTTCCGCGATCCCGATGGGCAGATCATCGAAATTGCCACGCAGGGGCCTGGCTTTTCGGAGGGCGATCCGCCGCCATCTGATCCTGAGTTGGCAAAGGCAACATGGCCTGACCCCATGCCCGACATTACGGACGCGATGCGGCTGTGGCAAGGGATGCACCACCTCTCGGCAACGAGTTCGGACATCAAGCTGACCGACGCCTTCTTCGGTGGGTTACTGGGCATGACCCGTGTGAAGCAAACCCACAACGCCGACGATCCTTCTTCGGCGCACTGGTTCTGGGGATCGGACGATGGACGCCCCGGCACGCTGGTGACGTACTTTGAGCGCGATCCAGCCAGCACACGGCGTGCCCGCATAGGGGCTGGGCAGACGCATCACTTTGCCCTGGGCGTGAAAGACGAGGATGAACAAAAGCAGTGGCGCGAGCGGCTGGTGAAAGCCGGATTGCCCGTCTCGCCTGTCATGGACCGCGTTTACTTCAAAAGCATTTATACCCGTGACCCCGACGGGCACATCGTCGAATTGGCAACGCTCGGCCCCGGCTTTGCCGTTGATGAATCGCTGGAAAATCTCGGTACCGGCTTGATGCTTCCGCCCTGGCTGGAGCCTCGTCGGACCGACATCGAAGCGGACCTGCAACCAATCTAGCCGCTACTTCCTGAAACCTATGACCTCTGAACACAAACAATCCATTCACCAGAACCAGCCACTGCACACGGCGGGCGTCTCGCTGGATAAAGCCTCGGCGGCAGTGCTGATGCTGCACGGGCGCGGCGCATCGGCACAGAGCATCCTGACGCTGGCCGATGAACTGGGCCATCCGCCTGGTTTTGTCTACGTGGCACCTCAGGCCGCCGGGCATACGTGGTATCCGCACAGCTTCCTCGCACCCATTGAGACGAACGAGCCGTGGCTGTCGTCGGCGCTGGCGGCAGTGGATGCAACGATGCAGACGCTGGGAGAAGCAGGTTTGTCACCAGAACGTGTGGTATTGCTCGGCTTCTCGCAGGGCGCGTGCCTGGCGCTGGAATATGCGGCCCGCCACGCCCAAAAATATGGCGGCCTCATCGCGTTCAGTGGTGGACTGATTGGCCCAGAAGGCACGCCACGTGAGTACGGTAGTTCGCTGCAGGAGACGCCGATCTTTCTCGGTTGTAGCGACACCGATGCGCATATTCCGCTGGCCCGTGTCCACGAATCGGCCGAGGTGCTGGAACGGCTCGGGGGTGCGGTGACGAAGCGCATTTACCCCGGCATGGGACACACTATCAACCGGGACGAGATCGACGCGGCCCAGGAAATATTGTGGGCGTTAGGCTAATTCACTGTGCCGAACCTTCGAGCCGCAGGTCTTTGGCGCGGAGTTGCAGCGTGGTGCGGCCTTTCCAGGTGTTTTCTTCGATGCAGAACACCATTTCGAGCGGCTGGCCTTGTCGCTGGCTTTCAAGCACCACGGGCAATTGCTCGCCCATTCCGAAGGCGATGACGGGGCGCGGCAGTGTGTCGAGGCTGGTACCAGAACGGACTTGCAGCTTGAGGTGCGACCCGCCGCCGCCCACGGTTTTGGGACGACCGACGACTTCAAGACCGCGTGCGTGAAAGATGGGCTTCATGTTCTCCGGGCCGAATGGCGCGAACTGGCGCAGCACATTCCAGAAGCGGTTGTCTACTTCGGCCAGGTCGAGTGGGGCGTCTACTTCGATGGAAGGCTGTACCATGTCCGGCGTCATCATGTCTCCCACGGCGGCATCCAGACGTGTGCGGAAGGCTTCGACATTTGCTTCGGGCAGCGTCAGTCCGGCGGCATGGTCGTGCCCACCGAAGCGTTCCAGCAAATCGGCACAGCTCTGGATGGCATCGTAGATGTTGACCCCGTTGATGGACCGTGCAGAACCTTTTGCAAACCCGTTGACCGTGCACAGCATAACAGCGGGCCGGTTGAAGCGCTCTACCACCCGACTCGCCACAATGCCGATAACGCCCTGATGCCATTCGGGATCGTGTAGCACGAGGGCGTGGCGATGGCGACCGCTCATTTGCAACGTGGCCTTGCGGATGGCTTCCTCCTGAATTTCGCGATCGAGGGCGCGGCGGCGTTCGTTGGCGTCTTCGAGCCAGCGCACCAGTTCGTTGGCTTCGACTTCGTCGGTGGCGAGCATAAGATCTACGGCGCGACTGGCTTCGTCGAGCCGCCCGGCAGCGTTGATGCGGGGACCAATGCCGAAGACGATATTGGTGACGGATAGATCGTTCAGGTCCATCCGCGCCTGCTGGGCCAGTTTGCGGAGGCCAAGCCGCGACGTCTCGCGCAGTCGCTCGAAGCCTTCGCGCATCAGGATACGGTTTTCGCCATTGAGCGGCACGATGTCGCTGGCCGTGGAAATGGCGACGAGGTCGAGGTACGGCAACGCCTGCTCTGGCGCTTTGCCGAGACGATTCAGCACCGCCTGCACCAGCTTGAAAGCCACGCCGCAGCCCGAAAGCTCTTTAAACGGATAATCGCAGCCGGGCCGCTTGGGATCCAGCACGGCCAGCGCATCGGGTGCCTCCTCACCTGCCGTATGATGGTCGCAGATGATCAGGTCAATGCCGCGCGCACGGGCATACTTGGCCTCGGCATGGGCCGTGATGCCGCAGTCGATGGCGATGATGAGCGTTGTGCCCTGCTCGGCGGCATAGTCGATGCCTGCGTTGTTGAGGCCGTAGCCGTGCTCGAAGCGGTTGGGAATGAAATACGCCGCGTCCACGCCCTGCTCCCGCAAAAAGCTCGTCATCAGCGCCGTGGAGGTCGTGCCGTCCACATCGTAATCGCCATAGACCAGCACGCGCTCTTTCTGCTGGATAGCGTGCACCACACGGTCGGCGGCCACATCCATGTCCAGCATTAGAAAAGGATCGTGCAAATCGCTGAGAGAAGGGCGGAAGTAATGCTTTGCCGCGTCAAAACTGTCGATGCCGCGCAACACCAGCGCCCGCGCCAGCGCGTCGGGCAGGTCGTTCAGTTCCTTGCGGAGTTGTGCTACCGTATTCAGGTCGTCAATCGACCGCTCGATCCATCGGTACTTCGCCATGCTTTGTTGCCTACATCAAAGGATTAAATAGAAAGGCTTCCTGTATTATACCTCGACGAATCGAAAAAATCAGATCATTTTGCTCACTACGATTTTAGACGTTTAACTCCGGCACAGCCTCAACCTCTGCTGCTGTCTCGGTCCGTCGATCTTCCAACCATTGCAGTAGGGCGGGCAAGAAGATGAGCGCCGAGGCCAGCGTGGTGCCGATGCCGACGACGGCCAGTGCCCCGATGGATCGCAGGCCAGGATGGAAACTCAGCAGCAATCCGGCAAAGCTGATCATCGTGGTGAGCGCGCCCATCGTTACGTGTTCGCCCGTAGAACGCAGCACGCGCAGGATCGACCCCGCGCCTTCCTCGCGGTAGCGGTGAACGATGTGCGCCCCCGCGTCGTTTCCAATGCCAAGGACGGCAGGCAGCACGACGAGGTTGTAGAAGGTGAGCTTGAGACCCAGCAATTCCAACACCAGCAGCATCCAGAGGACGCCCACCACCAGCGGCAGCATCGCCAGCATCGTCCAGCGTACCGTGCGGAAGTTGGCAAACATGAGCAGTGCCACGATGATGAATGTCGCCAGCACCATCCACGGGGCTTCTTGCTGCATCAGCCGCAGCATGGCTGCCGCCACCAGCGAGGTCGATCCCGCATGGTAGACGGTGCCATCGGCAGTGGTGATGGTGCCCACATCATCGGCAAACGCCATCGAGAGCCGTGCATCGGAGAGACCAACCGACGGGTAGATGATGACGAAGTTGCCAATCTCGCCCGACTTGGAAGTGAACTCTTTCTTGAGGAAATCCGGTACCTCTGCGCGGGCGATAGGCTCGGTGGTCTGTGCTGCGCGGCGCAGTTTGTCAAGGTCTTCC
>DATGCC010000714.1:0-5275 GCA_035312345.1 Rhodothermales bacterium | reverse complement strand
GCCATCGCGGCGGTGTTTATTGCACAGGTGCTGGGTATCGACCTGGGGCTGGGCGCACAGTTGACCATCGTGCTGACGGCATTGCTGGCTTCTATTGGAACCGCTGCTGTGCCGGGGGCCGGGATTATTATGCTCGTCATTATCCTGGAGTCGGTCGGTGTGCCGAGTGCAGGCATTGCGCTCATCCTCGGCGTGGATCGCATCCTCGACATGTGCCGCACCGTCACCAATATCACCGGTGATGCAACGGTGGCAACGATTGTAGCCGCCAGCGAAAACCAACTCGCCGCTGCCACGGCCGATGGAGCGTCAATGGCCGTGCAGCAAACGGTGGAGTCGGTAGAAAGGAGAAGAGGTTAGCCATTGGTCTGGGAAGAGTAGATGAGGAGAGGAAAAGTAGGTTGGATCGGAAGTCTGCTGTTGCTCGGTTTGTGGGCCATGCAGCCGATCCAGGCTCAGCCAGCCCAGGCGGTGGGCATCACCACGACGCGGGCCAGCGACCTGCTGGCAACAGGGCGTACGCAGTTGCTCAACTTCCGGCTCTACAAGGCCGAGCGGACGTTTCGGGCGCTGGCGCGTGAGCCGGATGGGGAGGCCGCTGCCCACTATCATCTCGCCACGTCCTCGCTGCTCAAGGCCCTTGTTACAGATGAGACGGTCTATTTCGCGGAGCTTTCTGCCCGTTCCGATTCGCTGCAAGCCGTGCTGGAGAGCATCCCCGCTTCCCACTGGCGCACGTTCCTGATGGCGGAGGCCTATTTCCACCGCACCATGGCGTTGGCGAAGGAGGATCACTTTATCCGGGCGGCGCTGGCGGCACGGCAGGCCTACAAGCGCTATGAAGACATCATGGAGGCCGACCCCGCGTTTTACGAAGCCTATGTGGGCATGGGGCTCATGCATATCCTTATCGGCACCCTGCCCGGAGCTTACCGCAGCCTGCTCAAGGTGCTGGGCTACAGCGGTAGTCTGACACGGGGCCAGCGGGAATTGCAGCAGGCTGTCCAACACGGCGCGCTCAACGCTGATGAGGCAGCGATCTACCTTGCCATGGTGGATGTGATGCTTAACAACTCCAAAGGCAACGGCGTGCAGACGCTTCGTGCGTTGCAGGCCCGCTATCCAGAGAGCGCCTTGTGCAACCACCTCTATGGCTATGTGTTGCTCGAAAACCGCCGGGCGGAAGAGGCCCGCACGTTTCTCGAAAAGGCTGTTCAGGCTGGTACGTCGGCAGACTATTTCTATATTGATTATGCCGATTTCTATCTGGCAGAGGCGACGTTTCGGCTCCGGCAATGGCAGCAGGCCGAGGTGCACTATCGCCGGTATTTACAGCGCCACCGGGGAACCGCTCTCAAAGCCCTGGGCTATCTCGAACTGGGGCAGGCACTCGAAATGCAGGGCCAGCGTGATGCTGCTGTGGAGGCGTATCAGAAGGTGCAGGCAGAGCGGGCCTATGACAGCGACAAGGTGGCGTACCACCGGGCGCAGCGGTTGCTCGCGGCTCCGATGACAGCGCAGGACCGCCAGTTGCTCGAAGGGATCAATGCGTACCTTGCAGGCCAGTACGACCAGGCCGAAGCTACGCTTACTGCCATCGCCAAGGATCCGGCCTTCCCAGAGGATCTGCGCACGGTGGCTACCTACCACTTGGGGCGGCTCTATCATGCCCTTGGACTGTTGGATCATGCCATGGAGGCGTACCGGTATGTGGCGCAGCATCCCGTGGCGGACCGCGAGGCGCGCTGGGAGCCGTGGAGCCACTTCTTCATCGGAGAGGTTTATGCTGAGCAGGGACAGCCGCAACGGGCGCGGGCGGCGTTCGAGCAGGCGCTGTCTTTCAAGGGACCTTTCGATTACCACCAGGCGCTGGAGCAGCAGGCCAAAGCGGCGCTGGCCCGCTTGTAAGGACGATTGGCCGGGCTCAGGCGTAGGCTATTTCCTGTGCTTTCGCTTTCACCATGTGCTGGTTCAGGGTGTGAAATGCTTTGTCAACTTGCATAAGCTGTAAGGCTAGCATCCTCATAAGTGGTCGCAGCATCCAGCGCGGCCATGAGCCCTGCAACTGCATGCTTCGGCATAAACGGGTCCCCCCGCCGATCATCTCTAACTGGTCGGTAATCAGGATGTCAATGCTCCCCCGGACGAGTCGAACCGTGGCGTAGCTGAATGGGTGCCAGTCGAGGACGTGCTCGGTGGCCTTGCTGTTCTTGCAGTGATTCTGCGCGGCAGGGCCGGTGCGTCCCCCCGGGCGCTCCACCACGGTCCAGTCTGCTCCCTTGAACCAGACGTTGCGCTTGTGTGGATCGTTCAGCCAGTCCCACACGATGGGCGGTGGTTCAGCGAAGTCGAACGTGATGCTGATGTCGGCTTCTTCGGGGGCGAGCACGATCCGGCGATGCGCAACCCGCTCTTCATAACACTCGTCCAGGTCAAAGCTCCCGGTACGGACCGCACCGAGGTGTTCATAGTGCTCGGTCTGCTCATGCAACCCCTCCAGCATCAAGCCGAGTTGGGACAGGCATGGCTCGGAGAAAAGCGCATAGCCACGCCAGCCCGTCGCTTTTGCCACCTCATTCTTGAGAAGTCGGTGGGCGAGGTTTACACTCGTTCCGACCGGCTTCTGGGTGCCTGCAAGATGTTGCAGGACGTACGATCCAAAATGTGTGATGAACTTCAGGTCGAGTTGGGAGATAGACCGGCAGGCTTTGCAAGGGCAGGTCGCATTATGCTGCATCATCCGCTGTTTATCCCGAAACGCGCTGTAGCAATCCTCGATCAGTTCGAGGAGCAGTTCTCCCCGGGAAATCGCCGCTGCAGGCAGGTACAAGAAGACCGCGTCGCCTTCCACCTCAGCCAGCTTCAGCGTTGGCGTCATCTGGTTCACTAGGAGGGTCAGGACGTTATTCAAGATCGCCGGGGCATGATCTAGCTCATTCTCGGCGAGAAAGGAGGTGTACTCGGAGATGTCGGCTAGGATGAGGTAGCCCTCCTGAATCGGCGATTCCATTGCAGCGAACTGTTCGGATGAAAAGGCGATACGCTAGAAGACATCGCAGTTTAAGGAGCGGCTTTCGCATTTCCGCTTGGGCGAACGTAACTAACTTGTCTGTAGCGTTAGCCCGATAGAGCGCTAGCTGCTGCACTGGGCTAGCAATGCATTGGATACCAAACCAGATGCCGCAAAAAACTTCGGTCCAATGATCCAATATGCCGAAGAAAAACGAATAGATAAGTGTACGGCACTTCTTTCATCCGCACTTCTGATGATATAAGGTCTGGTGGGACCTTCAAGGCCCGGCTCTCTGGTGGGGGAGCCGGGCCTTTTTTGTATCCGACAGTTGAAACGATGCACGTCTCGAACGTGTGATCGCTGGATAGCCCTCGGGCGGCTGCAACGTGGACCCTACGCTCCGAACGGAGGACCGATGCGGTCTGTGCCCTCCAGCAACCGCCTGCCATCTCGTCTTCTACTCAGCGGCGTGACGGTCTCGTTGCACCAGTTTATGGATTGTTGAACGCGTTGTTATCGTTTCGTGATACCTGCTCCGTACCCTGTTGATGCGTGTCGTTGCGGCACCCTTTCTCGACCATGCGCTATCTCAGAGAGCGTGAGTTGCTCTTCGTTGTTCTGGGGCATGGGCACGGATAGAAGCATTCTTTCCTATTCTGTTAAAACCACGAGGTACGGTATGAAACCCCAACCCCTTGCTTTCCCTCTCCTTGCTTTGCTGTTGCTGCTTGTCGGTTGTGACACGGTTCAAGAGCCGGCGTCTTCGTCGAACGCATTGAGCATTGCCGAGGAGGCCCTTGCTAAAAAAGGACAGGCGGCACGCGGTCGCATCGTCATCGCGAATCGAGGATCCGGTACTATTTCTGTCATCGACACCCAAACAGACGAAGTGACGACCATCCCTTTGCCGGCAGGCGATAACATGCCCGAGCCTATGTACGTCGTGTATACCCCAGCCCGTCATCGCGTCTTCGTGGGAGATCGGGCTAACGACCGGGTCGTCGCCTTCGATGCAGGCACCCTCGAAGTGGAGGGGACCGTCCCAGCCGGGGGCATCTTCCATATGTGGGCGGATCCGCAGAGCAAGCAACTCTGGGTCGTAGACAACGTCAACGATGCGCTTACCGTGATCGACCCGAAGCGGCTGGAGGTTATCACGACCATTGATGTAGAGGGTGGCACGCCGCACGATGTCATTCTCGATCCGAAGGGCCGTTTTGCCTTCGCCACGGTGTTCGTCGATGCCGGAGCGGACCAGGTAGTAAAGTACAGCACCGATTCGTTTATGGAAGTTGACCGTACAGACGTAGGTGAGGACCCCCACGTCTCGCTGAACCGGCAGAACAACTTGCTCTATGTTGCAGCGCAGGGGACCGATGAGGTGGTCGTGCTGGATCGCGAAACGCTTGACGAGGTCACGTCGCTGAGCGTGCCCAACGCACATGGAGCCGGCATGGCGCAAAACGGGAAGGTGTTCTATACGACCAACATCTCCGACGGTGGTATCGACGGCCTCTTTGCCATTGACACACGAACGAACTCAGTCATTGGAGCGGTAGACACGCCTCTTTCCGGCGCCCCCATCGCTACCCCGCACAACATCGCGTTGACACCGGATAGCAAGAAGCTGTACATCACGCATTCAGGCGCGATGTCCGACCAGGTGAGTATCTACACCCTGAAGGGCAACAATCCGCTCCCCATCACATCGAGCGCCGTCACGGTAGGTCTGAACCCGTTTGGTCTCGATTACATCCCGTAATACCGATTTCAACGGTTGATGGTTGATGTCGGTATAGCTAGCAGCGTAAAACGTATTGCGTAAAACGTAAAGGTGCTTTGCTCAACCGTTTTGCTATGGGCCCGCTTACGTTTTACGCTTATCCAGATATCCTCTCTTGGAATCGGTATAAGCGATCCTCTTAACCTGACGGACGACCACGACCAAAGCAGCCCGGTTCCCACATTCGAGAACCGGGCTGCTTTGGTTAAAATGGAAGAGGGTGTCAGTTGCGCGACATGAACAGGCGCAGCACATACCAGAACATCAGCGCGACGGACGCAAACAGTTCGAGTGCTGCCCCTACGTAGCGATCCTCTGGATAATGATGCAGGATGTTGGACGTGTCGTAGAGGATAGCTCCTCCCGCCAGCGCAATCATGGCAACGGAGAAGAACGTGCCCAACTCGAATCCGAACAGCAGCGCCGCCACAATCAGCACAATGGCGACGATGAAGCCCCATCGGAGCACGCTGCCCAGG
>DATGCC010000713.1:0-6069 GCA_035312345.1 Rhodothermales bacterium | reverse complement strand
CGGGCGAACACCATCACTGTCGTCAACATTCCGGCACGTAAGGTCGTTAAAGTGATTGAGGGCGACGGCATTGCGCAGCCCCACGGCTCTGCCATCTCGCCCGATGGTCGCTATGTCTACATCTCCAACAACAACATGGATATGCACGCGGACCACCAGACGGGCGGCCCCCCTCCCACCGGCACCGTCACAGTCATCGACACCGAAACGAATACGGTGGTAGCCACCATTCCTGTAGGTACTATGCCCACCGGCATCAACACCCGTCCGGCGCGATGAGTGATTTGAGGATGGATGTTTGGGAGTATGGGTGTGTGAGTGTGCTGTGCCTGTTGTTAGCAGGTATACTGGGCGCGTGTGCTTCGCAACAGGTGGGAAACATGGAAAGCGCGCAGGAAGCGTCCAAAACCGAACCTGCGTTTGCCTTTGAGCAAGTCGTCGCGCCGTTCGAGGTGCGCGGAGCCGATGGCACGCCATACGACCACCCGTTCCTGGGCGGTCTGAACGTGCCGCGTCCCCAATTTGTCGACATCGATGGTGACGATGACCTAGATCTGTTCGTGCAGGAGGCAACAGGGGATCTCAAGTTCTTCGAGCAGGTCGGTACTCCTACAGCCCCGCGCTACATCTGGCGGACGGATCGCTACCGCGACCTCGACATCGGCGAATGGTATCGCTTCGTAGACATGGATGCCGATGGCGATATGGATCTGCTGGGCGAGGAACGGTTCAGCTACATCCGCTACTACCGCAACGACGGCACGCCACAGCAACCTGCTTTTAGCCTCGCCGCTGACACCCTCCGCGATGCGTCTGGCAAGGCGCTGTTTTCGGATCGACAGAATATTCCGTACCTCGTCGATATCGATTGCAACGACAAACTCGACCTTTTCATCGGGCGCGTGACGGGCACGGTGATGCGCTACGAATCGGCAGGGCTGGATGAAAACAACATCCCGCGCTTCCAACTTCTCACCGAACGGTTTCAGGATATCGAAATCATCGGGCAGGTCATGGGCAGCCTGCACGGAGCCAACACGATGGCCTTCGCGGATATTGAAGGAGATGGCGACCTGGACCTGTTCTGGGGCGATTTCTTCGAGCCGGGCCTGCTCTTCCTCGAAAACCTCGGCACCTGCGCTACACCCACGATGTCGGGTACGCCAATCCCCTTTCCCACCGACGACCCATTAGCTACGAGCGGCTACAACGACCCTGTCTTTGCCGACTACGATGGCGATGGCGACCTGGACCTGTTCGTCGGTGTACTCGGCGGGGCGTTCAATCCGAATGTGACGGCAGCAGACAACTTCTACCTGCTCGAAGCCACACCCGATGGTTTCGAACTTCACACCCGGCGTTTTCTTTCGGGCATTGACGTAGGCAGCGAGAGCCTGCCCACCTTTGCAGATCTCGACACCGACGGCGACCTGGACCTGTTGCTCTCCAACAAGATCGACTCCGAGGACAATGCTACGGCGCGGCTGTATTATTTCGAAAACGAAGGTACCCCGACGCAGCCGTCGTTCCAACTCGCCGACACGCTCGGCCTGGAGCCTGCCTTCCACTACGCTCCTGCCCTCACCGACCTCGACGCCGATGGCGACCTCGATCTGCTGGTGGGCACCTGGAACAAGGACATTGCCCTCTACCGCAACGAGGGTACACCCGAAGCGCCCAACTTCGTCCTCGAAAATCCAGTGTTCATCGAACTCACACGGGGCAGCCACAACGTGCCCAGCTTCGTCGACATCGACGCGGATGGCGACATGGATCTGTTCGTGGGCGAAGCCTCTGGTGAGCTTAATTTCTACCGCAATGACGGCACGCCCGACGCGCCCAACTTTGTGCTGGTAACAGACAACTACGCCGAGATTGATGTGGGCCGCCGTAGCGTACCCCGTTTTGCCGACCTGGACGACGATGACGATCTTGACCTGCTCCTTGGCACCGAAGCGGGTCCCCTGGCTTTCTATCGCAACACGGGTACGGCGCAGGCGGCTTTCTTCGTCCCCGACTCCACCCTCTCGCTCCCCACACCGGCTTTCTCCACCCCTACCTTCGCCGACATCGACAACGATGGCGACCCGGATTTCTTCTCCGGCGGGATCAGCGGCGGTGTTCTTTTTTACGCCAATCGCAAGAGATAAATGGTGGAGGACGGGCACATAGATCCGTCCCTACAAATGCGTTATTTGCGGGATAGCGATAACCTCTCAACCCTCTTCCCTCCTCACCCTTCCCTCTTCCCTACATACCCCCCCGGCACTATCTTTGCGCAAAACAACAACGTCTGTTGCCGCGTGAACCTCTGACGAGACACGTTCCGTATAAGCGCAAGCGTTTGTACTACTGGGGGATAGCTTATGTATGAAACGACACGAACGCCCGTGTTTTCGCGTTACGAGATCCTCGAAGAACTCGGGCATGGCGGCATGGGCACCGTCTACAAAGCACGACAGAAGTTCGTAGGTCGGCTGGTCGCTTTCAAAGTGCTGCCCCCGGCCATGCGGCAGGATGCGGAAGCCCTGACCCGCTTCGAGCGTGAAGCGGCAGCACTGGGTCGGCTGAAGCACCCCCATCTCGTTTCGGTGTTCGATGCCGGGGTCGAAGGCGGCTTCCCCTATCTGGCGATGGAGTTTGTTGAGGGCAAAAACCTGCGGGAAGTATTGCAGGAACGTGGACCGCTTCCGGTAGCCGAGGTCCAACGCCTCGGCATGGAACTCGCCGACGCACTCGACCATGTGCAGGCACAGGGCCTCGTCCACCGCGACGTCAAGCCGTCGAACATCCTTATCGACGATGCAGGCCGCGCCGTGCTGACGGATTTCGGCATCGCCTTCGCCGCCACGCTGCCGCGCATCACGCAGGGCGCGATGGGCACGCCCGAGTTTATGAGCCCCGAGCAGGCCGATGGCAAGCCCCTCGACATTCGCTCCGACCTATACAGCCTCGGCATCGTGTTCTATGAGTGCCTGACCGGCCGCGTCCCCTTCGAGCGTCGCGGCGACAGCCTGACCGCGCTCAGCACCCTCCTGCACAAAATTCTGCACGAGCCACCCACCCTGCTGCCTGAAGATGAGATTCCCGCGTGGATGACGGGCATCGTGCAGCGGTGCCTGCAAAAAGACCCTGCCGATCGTTTTCAGACAGGTACTGATCTAGTTGCTGCCCTGCGCGCCGAAGCCACCACTGAACAGGCTCCTGTCGTCTCCCTGCCTAAGCCTGTCACCATAACGCCTCCTTCTGTCTCAAACGGCCATGCACCCGTGTCGGTACCTGTTGAGGTGACAGCACCGCCGACTCCAGAAAAATCCAAACCCGAAAAAAGCTGGTTCAAGCATCGGAAAAAGAAGACGTCTACGTCTTCTCAAAAACCTGCACAGCCGGTAGTTGAACGCCCTACGCCGCCTGCTGCCCAGTCAACGCCGCTCCGTGAGGATCCGGTGCAAGAGAAACTGGTGAAGCACCGAGAGAAAAAGGCTAAACTCAAGCGCGAGGCGAAGCGGCTGAAACGTCCGAAGGCGGGCACCGCTTTCAAAGTCTGGCTGCTCATGGGCCTCATCATGGTAGCCGCTATTCTGTCGCAGGACGACTCCATGATTCCGCTGGCGTATGGCTTGTTGATGCTCAACTTCTTCAGCCTCACCCCGGCAGTGACAGGCACCCTCGTCTCGCTGCTGTCGGTGAGCAAGGAGAAAAGCCGCATCTGGCGCGGCATCTTTGTAGGCGGCTTGCTCGGGATGCTGTGTTCGTGGGCCTTCTCTGCGGGACTCCTCGCCGGGGCCGAGTACCTGGGGTATTCAACTTCCTTGCATGAAGAAAATCAATTATTTAGTTTCCTGTATCTGCTGGGATTAGCTTCTGCTGGCACCAGTGCCCTGATCACGGGTCTGGTGCTGGGAATCAAGTTTATGTTTTCTCGACCAGCCCCTGAGCCAGCTTGAATTCAGCGGTACTCCTTTGTAGGGCTTTCCGTTTTATCCCCGCATGGCTTGCCACATTGGGGAAATGAGACAGGTCGTTGCACACCTGCTCATCATTGCCATTAGATTGCGTGCGTTTTACTGATGTCTTCCCCCTCTTCGGACTATCCCGACCCCAGGCTCATCATCGACACCATTGCCGAGGCGATGCGGCAAAATGTGTTGCCCTTCGATGAGGATTTCAACCTGGTGCCCAACATCTATCAGGTGATCCTTCACCCCGATGTTTTTGTGGATCTGGAACGGGTCTTTTCTACCATCAAAGAGCGGAGCAAGGTACGCCTCGATAAAGAGCTAAAACAGCTAAACCAATCCAGCGGGCAGGCGGTGCATGAGCGAATACTCAGTGGGTTCAAAAGGATCTTCTCGAAGGATCAGCCCGCTGCTGCACCGGGTGCGGCTCCTCAGGATCGCTACCAGCGGGCCGGGGCTGGCTGGGAGATCCTGTTCAGTCAGGCGATGACGACGCCATTCGATGTCAGTGAGGTGATGGTCGAAGCCGTGCTGGACGCGACAACCCGTAACAATAATCTGGAAGGGCCGAAAACGATAAGAGTCCGTGTGGGCGGCGGGAAGGAGATGTCTACCGTGCAGGTGCCATCAGGAAACGGGTCCAGCGCTCCTCCGACGGCTCCACGCACCCAGCGCACCCAGCTACCTGGAGATCCTCCGGCTGCCACACCTTCATCCTCCCCACCGGGTCAAAAGCTGGCGCGGCTCTCGTTCAAGGACGATAACGGCCCCCAGACATTTGTGATGGCGCAGCAGGAAATCAGCGTCGGGCGCGGTGGCGAGGGCGTCTCTATCGACCTGCAACTGCACACCCTGCCCGATGTATCGCGCCACCACCTGAGCCTGCGCTACGACCCGGATAGCAATACGTTTCTCATCAAGGACCTGAGCACCTACGGCACTACCGTTGACGGGCGCACGGTGGCGTCGAGCCGCAGTGCCGGGGGCGACCAGAACTACTGGGAACGCATCCAGAATGAAACGACCATCGGCCTCGCCGGGGTGCTCTTCATCGACTTTAAAAGCATGATCTGATGCTTGACCTGATTTTCCTCATTGCCCTCACGGCTATGGCTGCCGGGCTGCTGTGGCAACACTACACGGACCTGCGCACCCGATGAAAGGTTTTGCTTCGCTGTCAGTTGCGCCTGCGGCGCGTCATTGATGCCTTCGGCATGTCATTAGAAGCATTATGCCCCACTTAGAGGCTGTTTTGATTTTCAACAGAAAGGAGTCGGTCCTCGTTTGATGTGGTGCAAATCCGTATCACCAAACGAGCCAGAACCATGCGTAAACGCTATAGCTCCAACCTGACCGACTCCCAGTGGCAACGTATCAAACACCTCTTCGACTTTCAACGAAAACGAGACCATGACCTGCGTCGCGACATCCTCAACGGTCTGCTCTTTCTCGTCAGAACCGGTTGCCAGTGGCGCATGCTCCCTGGCGAGTTCGCTCCTTGGCAGAGCGTCTACTACTACTTCCGCAGGTGGCGAGACGATGGGCGCTTCCGCCGCTTGCTGCATTCGGTACGGGAGATGATCCGCCTCAAACTCGGACGCCATCGTAGCCCTTCGGCTGCCGTAATCGACTGTCAAAGCGTCAAAACGGCGGTTTTCAACCCGGCGCGGGGCTATGACGGTTTTAAGAAGATCAAGGGCCGAAAACGCCATGTGCTCACCGACACGTTGGGTTTGTTGCTCAGCGTGGTCGTTCACAAAGCGAATCTGCACGAGAGTTTGCAGGCCGAGCGAGTGCTTGGACGCATCACGGGCCGATTCGCTCGTTTGAAGGTGATCTTTGCCGATCAGGGCTATGCAGGCAAGCTGGTCGACTATGTCAAGCGGGTCTTTGGCTGGGCCTTGCAGGTGATTCGGCGCGAGCAAGAGAGAAAGGGGTTCGTGGTGTTGCCGAAGCGGTGGGTTGTCGAGCGCACGTTTGGTTGGTTTGAGCATTATCGTCGTTTGGCGAAGGATTACGAGTTCAATCCTCGCTCTAGCGAGGCGATGATCGAGTTGGCGATGACACGGCTCATGCTCAACAGACTCTGAGAAAAATCAAAACAGCCTCT
>DATGCC010000712.1:0-2023 GCA_035312345.1 Rhodothermales bacterium | reverse complement strand
TCCCGTAGGTCTCCAGGAAGGTGTCGCTTACCCAGGTCGCATTAATGGAAACCGACTCCGATTCATCCAAGCCTTCCCTCCGAGCCGTAGCCCCTAGATTGAACCCTTCCCCCGGCACCCGCATGGACGTCGCCATCTGCTCGACGGCGGGAATCTGCTTCACCTCTTCCCTGAACACATTCCGGGCTTCCACATAGGCCGAATCCGACGTGGTAAAGGTGGGCCGCCGCACAACGAGCACCTGTTCCAGATCCATCCCCGTATCCAGGTCGCGCAGGTAATCCACTTGCGAATAGACGACGTAGGTCCCCGTCAGGAGTGCCATCGACGCGGCGAACTGGAAAACGACCAGCCCTTTCCGCAACCATTCGCTCGACGCCGCCGTGCCCTTACCACTTTTCAGCACCACAGCAGGCTGAAACGCCGACAACACAAACGCTGGATACAAACTCGCCAGCAACGCACCCAACCCAAAGATTGCCGCTAATCCACCCCATAACAATGGATTCCGCCAGACATCCGTCGTAATCGACACCTCGGCCAACTGGTTCAGATAGGGCAGACCTACCACCGCCAGCGCTACCGCCAGCACCAGCGCGATCCCATTCATCAGCGCCGACTCGAACAAGAACTGCGAGACGACCTGTGATTTTCGTGCTCCTGCCGCTTTGCGGACACCTACTTCCCGCGCCCGCTCCACCGCCCGCGAGGTCGTCAGGTTGATGTAATTGACCCAGGCAATCACCAGAATAAATAACGCCACGACCAGAAAAAAGTACACCATCTTGTAGTTGCTCCGCACGCCAAACTCTTCCTCCAGCGTGGACCGCAGATGAATGTCCTGGATCGGTTGCAAGGCCACCAGCGTCTCACCATTGACGGCCTCGTTGTCCTCCTGCTCATGCTCGTTGATGACAGCAGCAATCTTCGGGGCCACCGCTGCCGCCTGTGCATCCGGGTGCAGGTGGATGTAGGTGATGAAGTTGGTCCAGCCCCAGCCGTCCGTTTCGGCGTACTGGTTATCGGCATCGTCCAGCAACGCACTCAGGGGCATCAGGAAATCGAATTGCAGATGCGAGTTGCCCGGTACCTCCTTCGCCACCCCGGTTACAATAAACGTTCCATCAGCCCAGGCGCTCACCTCAATGGGTTGTCCCATCGGATCGGCATCACCAAAAAAACGTTCTGCCGCCGATTCTGAAAGGATAATATTGCCCTTGTCATTCAACGCTGTCGCCGGATCGCCCTGTACGAGTGGGAACGTGAACACCTGCAAAAAGGAGGGATCCACATACAGGATGTCTTGCTCGCGTAAGGTACTTCGTTGCCCCTGCTCATCGGTAACCGCGAGACTGCCCGCTCCGTAATTCGGATGCACTCGCACCACGTCGGCGATTTCAGGAACGGCCTCCTGCATAGCCGCACGCAACCCGTGGGTAGTGAATGCGCTCGTGTAGAAAACATCCCCGTTTCGCCTCTCAGTGAGCGCTACCCGGTAAAGATCCTCGCCCTGCTCGTGGAAGCTATCAAAGCTATATTCATAGGCGACGTACTGAAAGATCAGCAGGCACGCTGCCATCCCAATAGCTAGCCCGCCGATGTTGAGCGTGGAGAAAAATTTGCGTTTCGACAGGCTGCGCACAGCCATCTTGAAGTAGTTGCGGACCATGGCTCCTCCGAAATAAAAGCCGTTGAAAAGAAAAGCCGGGAGCGACCGAAGCACCTGCCCCCAGTACCAGCGGCGGGCATGCCCTCGCCCCTCCGTTCCCGCGATATACCGATAGACCTCTGCAAAATCGCCGAGCACCACATCGCGGTTGCGCCACGGCACCAGGCGGTGAAGCAACCACACGGCCCAGCGCGGCAGGGTTGCCTCGTCCCGCTTGTCCAGGTCGGGTCGGTCGCTCATCGGAACTGCAACTGTTGGAGGATCAGGTCGGGCAGCTTGGCCCACATGGCTTCGTGCATGGCGCGGGCAGCGCGGAGCCGGGCCAGTCCATCTGGGGTGATGCGATAGAGCCGC
>DATGCC010000711.1:0-5541 GCA_035312345.1 Rhodothermales bacterium | reverse complement strand
TGTCACCTCATATGAAGACGAGCGCATGGACCCCGAGAAAGCCACGCGCGCCGCGGCCCGCCACCTTCGCGATCTGTACGAGCAGTACGATAATAACTGGCACATCGCCATTGCCGGGTACAACTGTAGTCCGCGTTGCATCAAGCGCGCCATCCGCCGTTCGGGCAAATCGAATCCCACATTCTGGGATATCTACCCGTACCTGCCGAGGGAGACGCGCAACTACGTGCCGATGTTTATTGCGACGGCGCTTGTCGCCTCGAACCCATCGGCCTTTGGCCTGACGCCGGAGCAGGGCGAGCCGTACACGTACGATGTTGTGGCCGTACAGGGGATGCTATCGCTCGAAGATGCCGCCCGGCTGGCTGGCACCGATCTTGAAACCATCAAGGCGCTCAACCCGGCGCTGCGCCGCTCGACGCTGCCGCCCTCTGACTATGCGTACGATCTCCGTATTCCAGAGGGTACCGCCGATCGGTTCATGGCCGAGCTGCAACGCGATCCGCCGCAGGCGCGGAAGCCTAACGGAACGTACACCGTACGCCGGGGCGACTCGCTCGGCAAGATTGGCAACCGTTATGGTGTCTCCGTTACGGCGCTCAAAAACGCAAACGGCCTGCGCGGCAACACCATCCACCCCGGCCAGCGCCTGAGTATTCCGGGTCTCGAAAGCACCCAGGCAGGCGAGAACATCGTGCAACTCGCCAGCACCCAGGCTCGGACCGTGGAATTTGGCGACCGCATTGTCTATCCGATCCAGCCGCTCAACGGTAGCCCATCGCTGGCTTCGGCGTCTTCGTCCGCCAGCACGGGCGTCACTACCGCGAGCACGACGACCACGCCGAGCGCGCCTATCGTCAAGGCCAGCACATCGGTGAGCAGGGAACCCAAAGCATCTGCTTCTTCCAGCAACACGCGTGTGGTCTACAAAGTGCGTCGTGGCGATACGCTGAACAAGATCGCAACCAAGTACGGCGTCTCGGTGCGCGACATCCAGGGCTGGAACAACCTGCGTGGTACCCGCATCCGGTCGGGTCAGCAATTGACGCTGTACTCGGATGGCACCACCGCCAGCCAGCCTGAGCGCGTGGTCTACAAAGTACGTCGCGGCGACAACCTGACGGAGATCGGGCGTCGGTATGGCGTCTCGGTAAGCAGCCTCAAATCGTGGAACAACCTCCGCAGCAGCAAAATCCGCGTTGGACAGCGCCTGACGATCCACCCCGGCCAGAGTGCGCCCAACTACACCGTCTACAAAGTGCGTCGCGGCGATTCGCTTGGCAAGATTGCGAAGCGTAATGGAACGACGGTGAGCAAGCTGAAGTCGTGGAACAACCTGCGGCGTAACACCATCGTGCCGGGCCAGCGCATCAAGATTTACAAGTGATTGATTCCGTCTCGAATAGGAAAGGGTGTTGCCTTCGCGGGTGGCACCCTTTTTTCTTTTACGCTTTTTCTTTTACGCTATGCTGTGACGAACTCCCTCTTGTCCTTCGACGTTAGCAGGAGACCTTTCCTTTCCACCATCTTGCTCGCCCATCAATGCGTATAGCCGACATTTTGCAGGACAAAGGCTCGAAGATCATCACGGTACAAGCCAAAGCGCCCCTGGACGAAGCCATCGCTATGCTGGATCGCGAGCGCATCGGGGCGGTGCCGGTGGTCAACGAAAAGCAGCAGGTCGTCGGCGTGTTGTCGGAGCGCGACCTCGTGAGTGTGCTGGCCGAATACCGCGACCGGGCGCTCCACGCGAACGTCGGTGCCTTGATGAGTCGCCGTGTGTACGTCTGTACCTTGGACGACGAGGTTGAGGAGGCGCTCGCATGGATGGTGGCCTACCGGGTTCGGCACCTGCCGGTGGTCGAAGGGGATCGCCTGTGTGGTCTCGTGAGTATCGGCGACTTGGTCAAGCACATGGTTGGCAAGGCGACGAGCCAGCCGGGTGTGTTGCAAGAGAGTGTGGCTGCAAGTTAAGCTACGACAGCACGGCCTTCATGTACTCCCGGCGCATCTTGGCAATGGCAGAGATAGAAATGCCTTTGGGGCAGACGGCCTCGCATTCGCCGTGGTTGGAGCAATCGCCGAAGCCCTCTTCTTCCATCTGCGCGACCATGTTTATCACGCGGCGATGGCGTTCTGGCGCACCCTGCGGTAACAGCGCGAGGTGGGCAATCTTGGCCCCAGTGAAGAGCGACGCAGACGAGTTCGGGCACGCCGCCACGCACGCGCCACAGCCGATGCACGCCGCATAATCGAACGCTTCGTCGGCCTGTTCTTTTGGGATGGGTAATGCATTGGCATCCGGTGCCCCACCCGTGTCGATCGAAACGTAGCCACCGGCAGCAATGATACGGTCGAAGGACGTGCGATCCACCACCAGATCTTTGATGATCGGGAACGCTGCCGCCCGCCACGGCTCCACCACGATGGTGTCGCCATCCTGATAGTGCCGCATATGCAATTGGCAACAGGCGGTCCGCTGCTGCGGGCCGTGCGCGATGCCGTTGACCACCACGCCGCACGAACCACAGATCCCCTCGCGGCAGTCGTTGTCGAACTCGACTGGATCTTCGCCCTGTTTGATAAGCTGCTCATTCAACACATCGAGCAGTTCAAGAAACGACATATGAGGGTTCGCATCCTCAACGGTGTATTTGACGAACTGGCCCGGCGCCTCCGGCCCCGCCTGTCGCCATACCTTGAGGTGTATTTTCATGTTCTGTGCCATAACGTTGCAGTCTTCCTTTTACGGATAGAGAAGTTTTCTCCCTTTCTCTAATCTCCTACTTATAACTTCGCGTGGAGGGGCGGACGTACTCGAAGTCGAGTTCTTCCTTGTGCAGTTCCGGCTGGCTGGCGTCACCTGTGTTTTCCCAGGCGGCCACGTAGGCAAAGTTTTCGTCGTCGCGCAGGGCTTCGCCTTCCGGCGTCTGGTATTCTTCGCGAAAGTGTCCGCCGGAGGATTCCTCGCGGTGCAGCGCGTCGCGGGCCATCAACTCGCCCAGTTCCATATAATCAGCGACGCGACCGGCAAATTCGAGGCTCTTGTTGAATGTCTCGTTGACGCCGGGCACCCGCACATTCTGCCAGTATTCGTCGCGCAACTGCTGGATCTGCGTGATGGCCTGCTGCAACCCCTCCTGGTTGCGTGCCATGCCGACGTTATCCCACATGACCTGCCCGAGCTCGCGGTGAAATTCGCTAACGGTTTTGTCGCCCTGGATCGAGAGTAGCTTGTGCAGCCGATCCAGCGCTGATTGCTCGGTTGCGGCAAAGGCGTCGTGATGGGTATTCACCTCGTCGGCTTCAATCCCAGCGATGTAGTTGCCGAGCGTGTAGGGGATGACGAAGTAGCCATCGGCGAGGCCCTGCATGAGCGCGCTGGCTCCGAGGCGGTTCGCGCCGTGGTCGGAGAAGTTGGCTTCGCCGAGGACGAACAGGCCGGGGATGGTGCTCTGCAATTCGTAATCGACCCAAAGCCCGCCCATCGTGTAGTGGACCGCCGGGAAGATGCGCATCGGCACTTCGTAGGGGTTGTCGCCCGTAATGCGCTCGTACATTTCGAAAAGGTTGCCGTAACGATCCGAGATGGCCTGCTTGCCAAGCCGCTGGATGGCGTCGCGGAAGTCGAGGAAGACGGCCTGCCCCTCGCTGACGCTGTAGCCTGAATCGACGCGCTCTTTGGCGGCGCGGGAGGCTACGTCACGGGGCACAAGGTTGCCGAAGCTCGGATAGCGGCGTTCGAGGTAATAGTCGCGGTCTTCTTCGGGGATCTGGTTGGGACGGCGGCTGTCATCGGGATCCTTGGGCACCCACACACGCCCATCGTTGCGGAGGCTCTCGCTCATCAGCGTGAGCTTGCTCTGATAGCTGCCCGACACCGGGATGCAGGTCGGATGAATCTGCGTGAAGGAGGGATTGGCAAAATACGCCCCGCGCTTGTGGCAACGCCATGCTGCCGTCACGTTCGAGTTCTGGGCGTTTGTCGAGAGGTAGTAGGCGTTGCCGTAGCCGCCCGTGCAGAGCAGCACCGCGTCGCCGAGGTGGCGTTCCAGTTCGCCCGTGACGAGGTTGCGTGTGATGATGCCCCGTGCCTTGCCATCGATGACGACAAGATCCAGCATCTCGCGCCGCGCCAGCATCTCGATGTTGCCCGCTTCGATCTGCCGCTCCATCGCCTGGTAGGCTCCTAGCAGCAACTGCTGCCCCGTCTGCCCCCGTGCATAGAAGGTCCGAGAGACCTGCGCGCCACCGAAAGAGCGGTTGTCCAGCAGGCCACCGTACTCTCGCGCAAACGGCACACCCTGCGCCACGGCCTGGTCGATGATGTTATTTGAGATCTGCGCCAGCCGGTAGACGTTGGCTTCCCGCGAGCGGTAGTCGCCGCCTTTGATGGTATCGTAGAACAGCCGCCAGATCGTATCGCCGTCGTTCGGGTAATTCTTTGCCGCGTTGATGCCGCCCTGCGCCGCGATGCTGTGCGCCCGCCGCGCCGAGTCCTGGATGCAAAAGCTCTTGACGTTGTAGCCCAGCCCCGCCAGCGTCGCCGCCGCCGAGCCGCCTGCCAGCCCTGTCCCGACGACCAGAATCGTGTGCTTTCGCTTGTTCGCCGGGTTGACCAGCTTGACGCTGTTCTTGTACGTATCCCATTTTTCCTGCAAGCGACCAGCAGGAACTTTGGAGTCGAGTCGGGCGGGTGTGGCGAGTTCCATAATGTTAAAGCTTGTGGAGTACGTTTTCAGTCGTTAGTTATCCGTTGTCGGTTAAAAGAAAAACGGATAACCGACAACGAATACCTGACAACCATCCTCCTAATGCGTGAAGAAGATATACAGCGGCAGTACGAGAAAGCCTACGGCGATCAGCACCGCTAGCAGACCGCCCAGCCCGTAGACCACGGGCGTCAGGCGCGGGTTCATCGCACCGAGCGACTGGAAGGCGCTCCAGATGCCGTGCCGCAGGTGAAAGCCGAGCAAGAGCATCACAAACGGATAGCCGAAGGCATACAGCGGCTCTTGGAATTTCTCCGTCATCAGCCGCTTCAGGTCGCGGATCGGCTCGCCATCCACCGTCACCACGTAGCCCTCCTCAAGGCCGGGGCCGTACTTAAACGACCACAGATGGATGACCAGGAAGACCAGCAGGATGAGGCCTGTCACGATCATGGTGCGCGAACTCAGCGACTGCATGCTCGGCTTGCCCGAGCTCTGGTATTTGTCGTAGCCCACGTTGCGCGCGCGGCGTTTGCCCAGGTAGATCTGGATGCCAGTGATGATGTGAAAGACGAAAAACGCCAGCAGCCCGATCTCGATCACATAAATCAGCGCGCCGATCCCCTGTGTCAGAAAATGGGAGTAGGCGTTGTACGCCTGTGGATCGCTGCTGAAATACGACAGGTTGCCCGTCATGTGGACTATCACAAAGATCGTAAGGCCTAACCCCGTGATGCCCGTGATGATCTTCTTGCCGATGGGTGACTGGAAAGCGGCAAGCAGCTTCTTCCCTCTATCGCTCATAACGCCCCGAAAGGTTTCAGGTCAA
>DATGCC010000710.1:0-3176 GCA_035312345.1 Rhodothermales bacterium | reverse complement strand
AAATCAGCCTGAGACTTTTTCAATGTCAGCCTCCAGAACCGGACATTGAAAAAAGTCTCAGACCGCCCACATAGGCTGAAAACGGCGATTGGGGGATACTTCAAAATGGACAAAGTCGAGAGAAGATCATACTTACTTACTTCCTCTCCATCGTCCTTCCTCCTTTCAAAACGAGGTCCCCATATCCTTGGGGGCCAGGGTGATGACGATGGCGAGGACTATCAGCAGGCCAACCCACAGCGCAATGGCAAGGCGGGTTGCTTTTTTGGCGCGGGCCTCTTCGTACCAGCGCATCGGGCGGATGCCTTGAATGAAAAAGGTGGTCACGGCGGAGAGGTTGACACAGACGACGTTTGTGAGCACCAGCAGCAGCGCCCCTGTCGCCGCCAGCCAGTAACCGGCTCCCATCAGGATACCGAGTGCCACAAGAGGCGGCAGCAACGCCACAGCCACCATCACGCCGATGAGCGACTCGGCCATCCCCCGTGTAAAGGACAGCGCCCCCGCCGCGCCGGCTGCCAATGCCAGCACAATATCGCTGAGATGGACACGGGTACGAGCGAAGAGTTCAGGCGTCGTAGGGTCTATTGTAAACAAAAGACCGATCAACACTGAGAGCACCAGCGCTAGGATAACGCCTGTGATATTGACCCAGAGCGCCCGCCGCAGCAGCGACGTGTCGCCGAGGGTGGTGCCGAGGGCCAGCGCGATGTTTGGCCCCAGCAACGGCGCAATGACCATCGCGCCAATGACTACCGCCACGTTGTTGCGCAGCATCCCGCCCGCTGCTACCACCGTTGAGAGAAAAACGAAGATGTGAAAGATCTTGCTGACGTCGATGGCGTCGATGACATCCTGATACAATTCGTCGCGGCTGACGCGGGCGAGGGGCGCTTTCTTGGCTGCGCTTTCCTCTGGGGTCTCCGACTTGTCTGGCGGATGCGGCACCGTAGCCTCAACCGACGAAAGCACCACGCGGCATTCATTCTCCAGCCCGATCTCTTCATCGAGCCAGGTGATAAGCGCCTCTGTATCACCCGTGTCGAGCAAAACCCGAAGCAGGTGCTGGCCATCTTCCAGTTCCACCATCCAGCAACCCAACACGTCATTATGTGCCTCAAGATGGGGCGGCTCGACGCGGTCTGGCGGTAAGTAGACGTCTACCTGTCGGAGTGCCATGAGGACACGGGGTGGATGATCAGCATCTTGTCACAATCCAGGAACGAGAGAAACCTGAACGACAGATCAGATTATGCAACCTATAAGAACACCGGCACGGCACCATCCTGCATACCGGGTCTCCCTCAGAGAGATCAGCACCCAACCCCTGGTGTCCTGTCGGTGTTCGCTTTGTATTCAGCACTATGATACACGACAAAAATCATTCTGTCATGTCGAGCGCAGTCGAGACATCTCCCTGAGTCAGGTTCTAGGCTGTGGGAGATCCCTTCGACTGCGCTCAGGGCAGGCTCTTCGGCAAACTCAGGATGACAGCCTTTACTTTTGTCGTGTACTATGCTCCAGCGTTTAAGGCGCTTCGACGTGACCGAAAACGTGGGTGTTGCCCTGCTTGTCGAAGGCCAGCACATCGTAGGATTCTGAGTAGGCCCCTTCCATGCCGGGCGATCCCATTGGCATGCCGGGCACCGTCAGGCCTGTCACATCGGGCCGCTCTTCCAGCAGGCGTGTCACAAACTCCGCCGGGACGTGGCCCTCAACGACGTAGCCGTCCACGATGGCCGTGTGGCACGACGAGAATTCCGGGCGCACGCCGTACTGATTCTTGGTGGTGGTCATATCGGTGAGGTCATGTGCTTCCACCTCGTAACCCGACGCACGCATGTAATCCACCCATTTGCTGCAACAGCCACAGGTCGGCGACTTGAAAACGGTAATGGTAGGCGTAGCGCTGGCCTGCCGCTGTGTCCACATGACGGCTCCAGCGACGAAGACGAGCATCACGACGGCGGCAATCAGAATCCCTTTGCTGTTTTTCATTAATCCATGCAGGTTACTACGTTGACGGAGGGTTAGGCCCCTCTATGGCTTTCTGGCACGAAGGTTTCCGTTGCCTGCGGCAGAAGACCTGGATTCGCGAAGGCTTGTCACTCCACCGGTTCTACCACTGCCGACATCGACCCTTTGCAATGTGCGATGCGCCAGTCGGCCCCGTAGGCGTGGATCTGATCGCGCTTCAGTTCCGCCCGCTCTTTGGTCGTGGTATCCACAATGACGCGCCCGGACAGATCCACCTCGCACGCCATCTTGAAAGCCCGGATGGCGCTATGGTGGAAAAGTTGCTGTAGCATCTCGATGACATAGTCGTAGGAATGATCATCATCGTCAAGCAGTACCACATGGTAGCGCGGGATGTGGAGTGTTTTATCTTTTTTCTCTTCTCGCTCGCGCTGCTTCTCCTTCGGCGGCGCAAGCACGTCCGCTTCTGGCATAATCAAGGTGGATAGGTTCGATCAATTAGAGCTTTCCTCTGTTGCACGCGGCAGCTTCTCCGGCAGATCCGCGACGACGTAGGCCATCACCGCCATCGTAGCCACGGCAAGATTGAACTCGTGCGGGTCGAGTTTGTCCATCGTGTCGGCGTTGGTGTGGTGATACCAGAAATACTTGCTACCGTCTACCGAGAGGCCCATGCCGGGTACGCCCTCGCGCATGATCGGGCCGATGTCGGCTCCGCCCCCGCCCTTCGTGATGGTGCCCGACTCGATCCGTTCCAGCAGCTTGCCAATTTCCTGCACAATGGCATAGGCCTCAGGCGAACCGGTGAAACCAAATCCGTTGGGCTTGAACACACCGCTGTCTGACTCCATTGCCAGGACGTGATCGTCCAACTCGTCCATGTGGGCATCGCGGTAAGCGTTGCCGCCACGCAGGCCATTCTCTTCGTTGGTCCACATCACCACGCGGACGGTGCGGCGGGGTTGCAGTCCCAGTTCTTTCAGCAGCCGCACGGCCTCCCAGGCTGCCACGCAACCGCCTGCGTCGTCCATTGCCCCTTGCTCTACATCCCACGAGTCGATGTGCCCGCCAAGGACGACGACCTCTTCGGGCTTCTCGCTGCCGACCACCTCAGCGACGACGTTGTGGGATGGCACATCGGGTAGCATTTCGGCTCCCATGTAGAGGCGCACCTGGATCGTCTGCCCGCGATCCTGCAT
>DATGCC010000709.1:0-4539 GCA_035312345.1 Rhodothermales bacterium | reverse complement strand
CAATGAACACCGCTTTACCAAGCAGATTCAGCCGGTCAAACTGGATGAGGTGACGGTCGTCGGGGTCAGACATGATCAGGGCGTGGTATCGTCGGGCGGCGGGGTCTTTTTGGTCGTTTTACCTTTTTTCGAAGAGGTCTTTTTCTTTGTGCCCGCCGCTTTCCTACGGGTGGGCGTGCGGGCCGTTGTCTTCGGCTCGGGCGGCGGGGCGGCAGCTTCATGCTCTGCTGCCTCGGCCTCACGCATCATTTCATCGATTTCTTCCTCGGCTTCCTGAAAAAATGTGTCGATCTCGGTAGCCAGGGTCCGCCCGGCCTGCTCGATGCCATGCGCTACGGTAGCGAACGTCTCCTGCACCAGGAAAAGCGCACGGTCTTCGATGCGAAGGTCCTCGAACGCACTACGAGCCTGTTCAAACTGTTTACTGCGGGGATCTTGCTGGTCTGCCATAGCGTCACCTGTGGATCTGCGCCCGGACGGCGCGGTACATGCTACTTCTTGTGGACTATTCGTATAGACGAGACCCCGATTCGCAAGTTTCACTGACCCCTTTATGACTCCTGACCCGTCGCAAGAGCCTACGCCTACCCCGGAAGACGCGTACCTCCAGGGTACCATCGTCCGTTCTACGGGAAGCTGGTACGACGTGCAGGTGGCCGACCGGGTGGTGCCGTCGAAGGTGCGCGGCAAGTTTCGGCTGGAAGAGCAAGACCTGAAAAATCCGGTAGCCGTAGGCGACGAAGTGACCATCCGCATCAACCCGGACGACACAGGCCTGATCACTGAAATTCACCCGCGCCGCAGCAAGCTGAGCCGCCGGGCCGCCGGGCGGCGCATCGGTATGGAGCAAATCATCGTCGCCAACATCGACGCCGTGTGGATCGTGCAGTCGGTGCGGCTGCCCAGGCCCAACCCCGGTTTCATCGACCGCGTGCTGGTGATGGCCGAAGCGCACGAGTTGCCTGCCGGAATAGTATTCAACAAGATCGACCTTGTCCGAAAAAAAGACCAAGAAAACCTGGCGTTCTTAACAAACCTCTATGCCAGCTTTGGCTATGAAGTGCTGTTGACAAGTGCCGATACCGGCGAGGGCGTAGCGTCTTTCAGAGAACACCTGATCGATCAGACCAGCGTCGTTACCGGACCATCGGGCGTGGGCAAATCAACCCTGCTGAATGCGGTAGAACCGGACCTCGGCTTGCGCACGGGAGCAGTCAGCGAGAAGACGCGTAAGGGTAAACATACCACCACCAACGCGGCCCTGTTCGCCCTCTCTGAAGGCGGCTTTGTGGTCGATACGCCCGGCATCCGGGAGTATGGCGTTATCAACCTGGAGCCCTGGGAACTATCGCACTATTTCCCCGAGTTCCGCCCCTACCTGGAGCACTGCCGCTTCCCTACCTGCACGCACGATCATGAGCCGGACTGCGCCGTCAAAGAGGCTTTCCTGGAGGATGAGATCACCGAGGAGCGCTATTACAGCTACCTCAATATCCTCCACTCCATTCACCTGGGCGAGCGCGATGTAGGACGATAAGGGCTTCTGGTTTATCAGGTTGCCTCATGCTGCGGGCTTCAGGATATGGATTCTCTCAACCCTCCCTTTCTAAAACCAGGCAGAACAACGGCAAGTCCTTTCCGCTAAAGTCCGCTGTTATATCGATTTCAATTGCTCGTGTCAGGATACGTGCCGTGGTGTTGCGTATCCACACCTTCAACACGCAACAGAAAACCAGCGATACGGACATCACCATTTGGAATCGGTATTACGTTGCCACTTCTCGCTCAATGATTGGCAACAATCGAGCATCCAACAAGGCCGCACTCCGATGGCCTGTACCTGCCAGGTACGCTTCGTTGGAGGCAAATTCCATAAAGGTCGAGCGTGACTTGTGACGAACCATCAGCACAAAATCCCACGATTCCTCCTGAGGACCAATCAAGTAGCTTCCTCCTTCTCCCTGAAACACGATCTCCCCACCACTTTCCCGCAGAAACGGCAGCGTGTGTTCCATGTATTTCTGGTACGCCTCTCGCCCTGAGATGGGCTCGTTCGGCGCAAGCTCCGGGAAGGCTGCGTAATCGGCCACCTCTCGAAAACGCAAGAGGTTCAGCATCAACACCTCGCCTGGTATGTCTCGGGTGAAAAACGCTTTTCCCGATGCTTGTGTCGTTTCCAGGAAGTAGGCTGTCATTGGGTTTTTCTCTGAATCGTCAGACACCTTCGCACTTAGTGGACCTTGCCACCAACGGCTTCCAAGAACTCAGTAAAGATCCGCACTTCATCAAACTCGCCCGACTTTTCTTCAATGCGCCGAAGTGCTTCAGCTTCGCTGAGGTCCGAACGGAAATAGAGTTGATGCGTGTCCGCAATGGCATGAATGGCCTCACGAGAAAACCCACTCCTTTTTAAGCCAACGATATTGGCCCCCTTGATTTCAAGGCGATTTCCATAGCCGATTGTATAAGGAGGCACATTTTTGTCCACCACCGAGCCGCCCCCGATGTACGCGTACGAGCCGATTCGGAGAAATTGTACAACCCCGACGCGTCCTCCGAGCGTAACATAGTCGTCTATCACCACATGCCCGGAAAGACCCACATAGCTGGCGAGCGTGTTGTGGTTTCCCAGGACACAGTCATGCGCCACATGTACGTACGCCATGAATTGGTTTTCATCCCCTATGCGCGTCTCCCCACCGCCGCCTTCGGTTCCGCGATTAACCGAAACCCACTCTCGAAAAATGTTGCTCTCCCCGACGACCAGGCGCGTCCGCTCTTGATGGTACTTCTGGTCTTGCGGATCACTTCCGACGACGCAAAACGGATAGAACGTGTTGTTTTTGCCTATCACGGTTTCAGGACCGTCAATGACAACATGCGAGATCAACCGGCAGCCATCACCGAGCTGCACCTCTGGCCCGACCGTACAGAAAGGACCAATTTCGATGTCATCACCAAGAACAGCGGCGGAGTGGACCAAAGACGAAGGGTGTATCTTGTTCATTTTTCTACCCTCGTGCGTTTATGGGTTCGCGTAGCAAATCGCCTGGGTTGGTAAGCACAACCTCCCCCACTCCTGCGTCGTCAAAGGAATATAATCAAACGGGCTGACTCTCGTGTTTAAGGAATGACTGTCTGGTTCTCGCGTGGAGCACACGGCCAAACTATACCTGTCCATCTTTTTCTCGCGACGGTCGGCGAGCGATCCAGGCAATGGCAGCAGCAGCAGCCGTAGACGTTGCTGCGCTACTGGCAGCGGCCCCTATCGTGCCAAACTCGGGAATCAGCAAGACGTTGAGTACGGAGTCACCGAGTAGCGTAATCACGGTGATGCGCATGACGGCCAATCCACGCCCTCGATACTGTAACCACAGGGCACTGAGAGCCGCCATAGCCCAGGTGCCGTTGCCGATAGCCAGCAAACGAAGGGCAGGGGCTGCATCCGGGTACGTGGATCCAAAAAGGCTCATGACCGGAACCGCTCCCAGTGCAAAGCCAAGGATGACCGGCACGAGGGCCACCGCCATGACGCGCTGCCCCTGCAAAAATGCTGTATTCGTTTGCACAGACCCTGAATTGATATCCCGCGCTACCAGAGGTGCAAACAGAGCAATGATGGAGGTTTGTATCAGCGGAATGAAATGAGCCGACGTGAGCGCGGCGGCATAGTGGCCTACCTCACCCTCCGCGCCCAGCCATTCCAGGAAATAGAGATCGGACTGCGCAAGCCCGATGGTCACCAGAAAGACGCCCATCATGGGCACCGAAATGCCCAGCCACGCACGCGGTGTTCGCACCTCCGACGCGAACTTGATGACCTTGAGCGCGTGCCGCCGGACCATCGCCCATTGCGCGAGCGTGATGACCACTATTGTCAAAATGGCCAACCAGAGCACCTCATAAAGTCCGACCTGCTCCATCACAAACCGAACCAGGACCAACGCCACCAACAGCAACACTGGTGCACCGACCCGCCAGGGCATCGCCGCGAGAAAGGTCCGACCGACCGATTGCAGTGTTCGTCCTGCCAGGGCACCGGCCGCCATGAAGGGAATAGCCAGCGCCATGATCGCAACCGCATGGTGGTCCATGGGATCCCAGGTGCCGCCGTGGTAGATATACCCAATGAGCCAGACGACAGCGATAATCACGACTGAAATCAGCAGACCCAGCAGTCCATAAAACCGCAGGTACTCCCACACGACGCCAAACTCCCTCCGGTCGAGAGGTTCTGCCAACATCCGAGGAGCGGCGCGATCACCTCCCAGCAATACCAACGCCCCACAGAAGACTGCAAACGCACGGGCAACCCTGAAGTCGCCAAACTCATGCGTCCCCAGCATACGCGACAGTACAAGATTCAGCAGATAGTCGGCAATAAATCCAAGTATCCCCGCCGCAATGGCAATGACCGCGTCGCGCTTGAGCAGCGTTGACTTTTTTGACATTGGGTAAACAGAAATGCGGGGGATTCAGAGGCTGTTTTGATTTTCAACAGAAAGGAGTCGGTCCTCGTTTGATGTGGTGCAAATCCGT
>DATGCC010000708.1:0-9342 GCA_035312345.1 Rhodothermales bacterium | reverse complement strand
GCTTGCAGGAAAAGCAGGCGGCGGGTGGCGGCTACATCCTGGCAGATGGTCGGGGCATCCAGTTCCGGGCGACATGGGATGCTCTGCTGAAAGCTGTCTCCGTACACACCGACGCGAACAACACAGAGATCACCATCCAGCTACTGGATGAGAACGGCGTTGAGGTCGATTCCGTCACCGAGACTATCGAAACCTCCGGGGTGCTGACGCGGGTGCCACTGGGTTTCTCGGTGCGGGCGCATGAGACGTACAGCCTCGTCGCGAGCGCTGCCGCCGGGGTGCGGCTCTATCGCGAAACCAACCACGACTACACGGCTTCGGGCGTCACCGCGACGAACGGCATCAAGCATGTGATGCGGCTGCTCACTGGGGTCGATAGCGGCACGCCGACGGGCAGCTATTACTTTTTCTATCGCTGGGAAATCGGGTACGCGGTGCCGCCCGTGCCACAGGTGTGGGAGCCGTATGAGACAGGACTGGCGGAAAGAGATCCGGCAGGCGGCTTCATCAACGTGCTGGACAAGGGCATCGCGTTTACCGTGACGCAGGATCTCCGGCTGGACGCCGTGAGCGTCTATGGCGAGACGACGGGCGACGTCGTCGTGCGGTTGCTGGACAACAACAGCAATGTCATTGAGGAAACGACCGCTACGCTCGACGAAGCCGACACCAAAACACGCATCGCGTTGGCCTGGGAGATCGAAACGGGAGATTACCACATCGACACGCTGGGCAGCGGTGTCCGGCTCTTCCGCGAGACGCCAGCAACTTTCCCCGAGGGTCTCGAAGATGTGCTCGTCTTTACGGGTGGCGTGCCCTCGCTGGCGATCTATTTCTTCTTCTACGACTGGGAAGTCAGCCTCCTCGAACCGCGTGTACAGACAGCGCTCGTCACAAAAGAAGACGTGCGGCTCGCCGTCAAAGACCGGCTGCATCACTACCGCAACCTGTGCGAGGATTTTGTCAACATCTGCGACCTGCTGATCGAAGAGATCGCCGTCTGCGCCGATATCGAACTCGCACCGGATGCCGATGTGGAGGAGGTGCAGGCCGAGATCTTCTATCAGGTGGGGCTGCACGTCTCGCCTATCGTCACATTCTACACCATCGAAGAACTGCTGGCACGCGGCAAGACGACCGACGAAATCTTCGAAGGCCCGCTGCTCGACCACGGCTTCATCGACGACGACGAGTTCCGCGCCATCGAGCGCCGTTGCCGCCTGCGCACGTCGGATATCATCCAGATCATCATGGACGTGCCGGGGGTCGTCTCGGTCAAAAACATCTCGCTGCTGAGCTTTATCGACGGGGTATTCAACAAGCAGGCCGACTGGATCCTTGATTTGGATTCACCCGACTTTCGTGCGCCAGAGTTTACACCGGAACGGTCGAAGCTCATCTTTTACAAGAACGACCTGCCGTATTACGCCAACCTCAAGGAAGTGCTCGACCTGCTGGACGAGAAGAAGTCGCGGGAGGTGCAGTCGAAGCTGAAGGGGCACGAGCAGGATTTGCCGGTGCCGGTGGGTACGTACAAAAACCTGTCGGATTACTACCCGCTGCAGAACGAATTGCCCGAGACGTACCGTGTTGGAAGGCAGCGCGTCCCGGCGTCGTTTCCGGCCTTACGGCAGGCACAGGCCCGCCAGTTGAAAGCGTATTTGCTGTTCTTTGAGCAACTCTTTGCCAACTACCTCGCCCAACTCGCCAACGTCGAGGCGCTGTTTTCGTGGGAGACGGACGCGGTGCAGAGTTACTTCACGCAGGTCGTGGACAACTTCGCCGATCCCAAAGACATCTACATCGATTACAACGCGCTGCCGCAGCAACTCGCCGACATCATTGAGGACACGGAGTTGGCAGAGGAGCGCAAGGTGCGATTCCTGGAGCACCTGCTCGGGCGCTACAGCGAGGTGCGTGAAGCCTACCGCCTGCTGATGCAAAATATGCTGGGCGACGACGCGCTCGCACGGGTCATCGGCGACATGCAGTTGTTGCTGGAAGACTATCCCATTGTGAGCAGCCAGCGCGGTAAAGGCTTCGACTATCGTTTTCCCGACGACCCCGACAACGTTACCGGCTACCAACGGCGCGTGGCCCGCCTCCTCGGCATCCGCGACGTGACGCGGCGCGAACTGGCCGGGCACCGGCTTTCTATCGTGCAGGTGGGCGACAACTGGCACTTCGTGCTCGTGGACGAAGGCGGCGTGGTCATCTTTACCAGCATCGAATGCGAGACCGAGGAATCCATCGAAGCGCTATTGGACTTCGCGCTCGGCCTCGGCGGCGACGAGGACAACTACGTGGTCAACGGCAGCGATACGGCCTTCGACCTCGTACGGCGGTGCCCCGGTGCACCCGACGAGGTGATCGGGAGCACGAGTGATAAAGCTGTGTGGGAGGACGTCGTCGCGTACTTCAAGCAGGTGCACGAGGCCGAGGGAATGCATGTGGTGGAGCACATGCTGCTCCGCAAGCGAACCGAGGATGATCCGTTCATGCCCGTCCAGATCAACAAGCCGGGCGACTGCATCTGTGTGGAATTGCGCGATCCGTACTCGTTCCGCGTGTCCGTGGTGCTGCCGTCGTGGCCGGAGCGGTTTCAGGATCTGCGGTTCCGGCGGATGGTGGTGGAGACGCTGCGACTGGAAGCGCCCGCGCATGTGCTGGTCAAGGTGTGCTGGGTGAGTCACAAGCAGATGAAAGCCTTCGAGCAGTGCCAGACTGACTGGCTGGAAAAGCTGGCGGCACTGGACACGACGCTCGGCGGGTGCAGGCTGGATCTAGTCGAAGCGGAAGAAGCCACGCCAACCATCCCGCTCAGCGGTCAGCTTCCGCTGCCGCCCACGACGTTGCCCGAACACACCGCCTCCGCGACCACGCTACAGGACTTCATCGACAAGCTGCACGACCTCGACAACGTCTACCCGCTCGCTCGCCTGCACGACTGCACCGAAACCGATGGCGACAAGCCGCAGATATCGCTGAATAATACGAGCCTGGGTACCTTCTAACGGTCCATTGCCATGACTATCGACCTGCTCCAGCCCTTTTATCCGCACTTCGTACCCAACCAGGTACTGACCAATACGCAGCTCAACCAGCTACGCACGTACCTCGACCAGCAGGAACGCCTCACCCGGATCCGGCTCGTCGGCAAAGGCATCGTCTGCGGGCTGACGTGGTCGATTGATGGGAGCAACAACATCACGATCCACGAGGGCTACGGCGTCACGTCGGACGGGTATCTGATCGAACTGGAAGAGACGACCTACACGGGCGCGCACCCGTATATCGACCCCGATGTGGATGCCGATGGCGTGCCCGAATACGATCCATGGGAGAAGAACAACCAGCAGATCGACATCACCGAGTTGATCGAAGACTTCGTGATGGGCACCGAGGACGAGCCGGGCGATGCCGGACCCATTACCGCCGGGACGTTGCAGGACCAGGTGCTGGTGCTGTACCTGGAGCAGGAAGACGTGGATCTCAAGTCGTGCCTCGTGACGGAGTGCGACAACAAGGGGCTGAACATCCGCCTCAACGTCAAGGCGCTACTCATCCCGAAAGATGTGCCGCTGGACCTGTGCGAGAGCACGCCGAGCCTTATCCATATTCCACGTTTCCACGCAGGGTTGCTGCACATCGCGGGTCCGCCGGATCAGTTGGACGAAGTGACCACCGTGGCGCACGTCAACGATACGTACCGCCAGATCGCCCAGGATTTTGAACTCCTGCTTTCTACCCGCATACAGGATGCCTTCACCCAATATGGCACCTTCCTTGATCTGGACCCCACCGACATCGACGCGCTGAACAAGTTGAGTGACCACCTCACGGGCGGGCCGGGGAGCCTGAATCAGTACCACTACGACCTCGTCAAGGATCTGGCGCAGGCATACAACGAATTCATCACCTGCGCGTGCGAACTCATCACCGACTGCTGCCCTGTCAGCGACTTTCCCCGCCACCTGATGCTGGGCGCGATAGATCGTGAAGAAGGGTACCGCCACATCTTTATGCCGTCGCCCGTGCGCAACGTGATGCATGCAGATCTGGAAAAGGTCACCAAATATTTCCGGCGCATGCTGGCACTGGTGGAGCATTTCGACGCGGCGCTCGCCAATGACATCCGCATCACGCCGAGCCACACGGAATTGTATGATCTGGGCCAGCGCGCCGTGCCGTATTACTACGGCCTGCCGCCCGACCTGGAAGACTGCTGGCAACCGCGCTTCTGTTGCACCGCAACGCCGCTGTGGTCCTATCACGCTGCCCATGTCGATGTCAACGGCTACGGCAACGAGGCGCTTTTGTACGACTACGGGCGCTTCTCTTTCATGCGGATCGAAGGGCACGTCGGGCAACTCTGGCGCGACGCTCATCCTGACATCGTAGGTTTGCGGACGCAGCACAACCTGGAGTTCGACCTAATCACGCTCCATCTCATCGCCGACGCCGCACCGGGTGGGGGTGGTCTGCCTGCCAACATCCTGGCAATCCTCCTGCAGATCGAGATCCAGATGCTCCAGACGCCGCGCATCAGGCAGATCAAGGATCTATTTGAAGGCGTGCCCGACGAGGCGGGTGAACTCGTTGATAAGGTGCGGGAGGCACTCGAAGCAAGCAAAGTGCAGCTTTATGAAGCACAGGAGGATTGGATGGCGGACCGGTGCGGCGTGGCGATCCGCTGCGACATCGCGGCGATCCAGGCCGACTATCTGCTGCTGCGGAGCGAGGTGCTGAGCCTCTACCAGCGCATCTTCACCTACCTCGACGCCCTCATGGATTTCATGGATGGGCTGGCGGAATTCCTGCTGGACGAGGTGCCTGAATTTCTGGAAGAGAAAGGCGGGGAGGAGAAATCGAAGATTGATGTCGTCGAACGGCGCAAGACGGTCGAAAACAGAGAGGCCTCGCTGCGTTTGCGTCTGAAGCAGGCGGATGAAGAGGAGGTCCGTGTCAAGCTGCGGAATGAACTGGAAGTCGTTGCGGCAGAACGCACGCATCTGGTCAAACTGGAGCGCGTGGTGGATCGCAGCAAGATCGTGCTCGAAAAGATGCGCAAGGAAGCCGCTATCGAAGCCAACGCCGGGGAGGTGGAAGAGGGAGACCTGGAGCGGCGGGCGCTCTATGCGGCCCACCTAGAAGTGGCCCTCCTGCGCGACCACGTCCACGAACTGATCCATTATCTGCTGCCGAAAGACCTCACCTGCTTCAACTACGACCTCTTTACCTACAAGCACCAGCGGCTCGTACAGGCCACCCTCGAACTGCGGCTCTGGCCTATCTTTTTCCTCTGGTACGCGCTTGCCTCCAACAACCGCGACGACTTGCCGAAGCCGCCAGAGATCATCGAAGATGATGGCGAGGCCAATGGCGGCATCAAATCCGACGATTCGCTGTTCGAAGCCCTGCGTGCGTTGCTGGACGGCGACGAAAGTTTCTTTGAGACGGTCGACCAGGATATCGCGGATCTCGTAACGCTCGGCTTGCAGGTCATCGGTTCGCTGCCAGCGCTGCTCCAACTCTTCAGCGGCAACTACCACAACAGCCTGCACGCCCGGTTTGCTACCCTCAACTATCTGCTCATTGCCCATCGCCAGGAGGATCTATTCTCCCGTTTCGCCGCCGCACACGATGGCATGGAGCACACGGCGGGCGTAACCAAAGGCGGCACGTTCATCCTCGTCTGCGACCACAACCCCGCCACGCACGACGACGCCCTCGTCATCTCCGACTTCATGCTGCACGGGCGCATGGGGTGTTGCTGCGAGATTGATATTGCCAGCCTGTGCCTGCCGCCGGTCGCGGTGCCCGACTACCACATTGTGACGCGGCCCCTGCCGGATGACAATGGCAACGTGGCTCCAGCCCAGGCCGTCTTCAACGTGCTGTGGAACGACTATAGCCTGAACGATGAGTCCGAGCAGCCGTATCAGAACGCACACAAGTCGGCGCTGGTGCTCAAGGATATGGATGAGACCAGTGAACAAGGAGGTGTCCTGCGCATCATGGATGCCAAAGAAGGCACCGTCGAATACGTGCAGGAGGATCCTGAATTCTACGGCATTGATGCCTTTGGGTACACCGTGGTCGATGCCGCATGTGATGACATCATTACGACAGGGCGCGTGGTGGTGCTTGTCGTGCCGGCCTTCGTCGTGCAGCCCCGAGAAGACACAGGCAGCATTGAGGGTATCGTGACCGATTGCGAGACCGGAGAACCGCTGGTCGGGGCCACAGTGCGGGTCACAGAGGTGAACCGCGCTACCGTAACCGATGCGTCAGGCAGGTACATCCTGAGCGATCTGGAGCCGGGGGACTACCTGCTCACCTTTGCAATGGTGGGCTATCAGTCTATCGAGCGCAGCGTAACCGTGGAAGCCGATGAGACGACGATGCACGATGCCTGTCTGGTGTCTGTTGGTGTGGGGCTGGGGCAGTTTATTTTCTGCGCGAACGACTTGAATGCCATCGATATTTATCTGGATGGCACGCCCTCTGTGGCGCTCAGCCCGGGAGAAGCCACCGCGTTCATGCCGATGCCGAGTGAAGCGACCCTGGTTCAGATCTACGAAAAGGGGGCCGAGCCTGTGCCGGATAACCTGCTGTTAGAGCATGAGGGGGATACGCAGCGTGAGCATCTGGCTGTCTTTGTGCTGACCGGGCAGTTTGGAGATAACGGATTTGCTTACGACCTGATCGCCCAGAGTCATGCCCTGGCAGAGAATGAGGGCAGCAAAGAACCGCTCGTCAGCTTCATCCACAGCACGCCGCACCGGGGGCGGGTGAAAGTGTCAGCCACTGCCGCGGATGGTACGGGGGTAGTGCTGGCGGAAGACCTCGCCTATCAGGGAATCGGAAGCTATGTGCCGCTGACTCGCCAACTCCACACGGTTGAGGTAGTCACGCTGGACAGCAACCAGGAGACGACCCGATTTGAAGCGAAGATGGAGCAGGTAGCCAGTGGCAGCGCGATGGTGTGGCTCCTGTGTGGACCGCAAGCCCTCATAGGCTACACCGCCAGTGGAGAACGGATTGTATGGCCGCGTGTCGAGGAAGCGATTCAGGTAGAGCGCGGCAACCTCTTCGTGCGCGTCCTTGATGCGCGCAGTGGGGAGGTGGTTACCGGGGCGCAGGTTCGTATCCTCCAAGGCGAGACCACCATCGACATCGAAAACCAGGTGAACCAGAAGCAGGTCTATCCCTTCACGCAGGTGCCTGTGGGGACGTACGATGTGCTGGTCCAGGCGCAGGGGTTCTTCAAGGCACGGGTTGATAAACAGCAGGTGGCTCCCAATCAGACCACGACCACTGTGGTGAGGATAACGTCGTTACGGTCGTCCATCCCGATTGATGATGTCCTCATCTTCCGGGTGGTAGAGGACACCAACCTGACGGAGAAAGAGGCGACTACGAAGATCCGGGAGACGTTCGATGCGCGCCATGCCGAGAAGGTAGCGGTGTTGGACAATGTCATCGCCGACAAAGCCGACATTGCCGATACGAAGACCTACACCGAGGCCCGCGCTTTCCTTGCCAAAGACCTGCCCAATGAAGACCTGTCTGCGGACCGACTGGCGGAGCGGTATGAAGAAGTTTCTGCGCTACTGGTGAGGACCATCAAGACCACCACCAACGAGCGCCGACCAGACTATACCGCCATGCTCGAAGCCGTGACCCAAGCTTACCTGGATCGCGTAGCCGCCAGCGAGCCGAAGGAGGTCAGTGCCGAAGGACGACAGCACATCGAAGTGGCTGGCAGGCAATTGAAAGCTGGTGGGGTTGCACTGGACCGGTTCTCAGAAGGCTGGCAGGGCACGGCGTTGAAAGAAGAACTGGGCGTCACCTCCATAGATCGCATGCGAGAACTGCTGCGCTAAACCACACAGGCATGAATCCCGTCACCCATATCATCGAACGGCAGGTGCTCGATCTCACGCTCGACACCGATCACGAGGCGCAGGCACGCCAGGAAGCAGCGCGGCGTGTTTTGCGGGATCAGGTGCAGCCGATGCTGGATGAGGTGTTCACGCGCCTCGCTGGTCCGGACCGCGTGCTGCGTCTGGATCGACTCGACCTCGATCTGGGCACCCTGCCAGCAGAAAATTGGACGGAGCAGTTGGTTGAACGGCTCCGAGAGCAGGTGGAACAGGAACTGCGTCAGCATGTCCGCGCCGCGCTTTATGGCAACACCGATGCGGCATCGAAGAAGGTGGCACAGAGCCAGCTAGACGCCTTCATGATTTTCATCGATACAGGCAGTCTGCCGTGGTGGGTGCCCGATTCGGTATCGTTCGATCCGGGTGCGGTGTTAGTGGATCTCATTGCGTCTCAACCAGAAGCGCTCCGCACTGCGCTTCGGAGCCGCTATCGACCAGAGCGAGCACGACGCCTCGTTTTTCAGATTCATTCAGACGTATTCGAACAGCTACACACGCTGCTGGCACCAGCGGCAACGACGCTCATCCAGCAGGTACAACGTGCCTGGCAGCGGCTGGGCGAGGCGGACCTGTCCGCTGCAGGTGAGAAGCCACTGGGCAAGACGCAAGTTGAAACAGCCGTGCTGGATCTGCTCCTTGACAGTAGTACTTCCTTCACACTTACCGAAAAGCAGTTGCATGAAGCCATTGGCAGGCAGATGACGAAGCAGGGTGGGTCAGTAAAGAGGCTGGAACGGGCCATTGCGCTGTTGCCTGAAGCCAAAGTCGCCGCGCTCGAAGCCTCAGAGGCCGGGCCGCTGGTGGCCTGGCTCCGAGAGACCACTCCAAAATCCGGTACATCACAAGCCGCGTACGACGAAGAGACCGCCGAAGCGAATACAAAAGACGACCATCGGGCCAGCGACAAGGCGACTGCATCGGCCCAACCAGAACCGTCAGCAGCGCAGCAGCAAGCCGAAAGTGATGACACCTCGCCGGAGGAAGATACCGCATCTGCAGCAGAGCACGAATCCGAAGAAGTCCAACATTTTTCACCAGCATCCGACGCAAACACAGTCGAGCCAGACGAGACAGAAGCGCTTACCGCCCGGCAGGAGGCACGGGGAGAGGCGGACAAGGAACGGTTCCCCGATCAAGAGCCATTTGAATCGGTTGAGTCATCTTCCCTGGAAGGGCAGGCTTTTTATGTGACGAATGCCGGACTGGTATTGCTCTGGCCTTTCCTGGGGCGATTCTTCAAGAAGATGGATCTGGTAGCAGACAAGGCGTTTCGCACGGCAGCATTGCAACAGCGGGCCGTTTTGCTTACCCATTTTCTGGTCACAGGCGAGACGGAAGCGCCGGAGCAGGTGTTGCTGCTGAA
Organism: Rhodothermales bacterium; assembly: GCA_035312345.1. GTDB lineage: Bacteria > Bacteroidota > Rhodothermia > Rhodothermales > DATGCC01 > DATGCC01. The sequence continues at coordinate 30 of DATGCC010000708.1, read as the reverse complement.
CAAGATCCTATGTGGCTGGCCGCCCGACGC
>DATGCC010000707.1:0-2695 GCA_035312345.1 Rhodothermales bacterium | reverse complement strand
CTGTTTCCCAGCGCAGCATTATGGCTTCGCCATCGGCCACAGCCTCGAAGGCGACGAGTTCGACTGGAAGTTGGGTACCCCCACCCGCTGTACCGGGCGAGCCGTCATCGGTGTTGCCATTGGTTAGATTATAGGTAGGTTCTCGTACTACCGATGTCGCCCAATTCGAGCCGTTGTTATTGTCGTCGGCCGTGCTAGCAAAATAAACCATCGACGCCCCGGTGGGATCTGGGAAATTGGGACCCCCATCATACGCAACGCGATCTACCTCAACGGTACCTCCCGGCAAAACAAGAACCACTTCATCATCTCCATTTGCCAGCGTGATATCGTTACCATACTCATAATCACACGAAAAATCGCCATTCGCCACTGTGTTGCTGTTCTTGCATAAAACGGCAAAACCACCCGCGGGGACAATCACCGAGCTAGTAATAATATGATCATCACTACCATCATCCTGGATTGTGTACCCCAATAAGTCAACATTGCTGCTCCCACCATTAAACACTTCAAACCACTCCCCGTTTGCATCGGGGACATCGTCGGGATTCTGCATGATCTCCGAAATATAGATTGGTGGAATGACGGCACTTGTGACCGTGCCGGTAAGCTGGAGATCATCCACAACCAGTTCGCCGCCTACGAGCAAGGCATCAAAGCCAAAGACCCGAATGATAATGGACGAAGCGGCGGCAACAGGCGATGGAAACGCAAAAGACAACGTGCTCGACGACCCCGTCGGCACCGCCTGATCGCTACCGAGTTGAGTAAAGCTCACGCCGCCATTGGTCGAATAGAAAGCCGCCACCATGGCTGGGCCACCGTTCGTCTGCAGCGCCGACAAACTGAGTTCGTCGCTGGTCTCGAAGGAAAGCAGCCAACTGCCCAGCACCTCTGCATCGACCGTGAATTCAAAATAGTCGGTATCTGTAAGCGGATTAGGCGAAGCAGGATCAGTCGTAAAAAGCTCACTCGGGAAGTCATTCGATGGCGGGGCATCGGCACTACATTGAATGCCTATCGGATTCACCGTAACAGGATTGCGACTCACGGCTGAGTAGGTGGCTCCGCGAGGCGGCTGGCTTGCCACGCTGAGCATTTCAGTGCCGCAACCCGTGCTTCCTGTAAACTCATAAATCGCATTAATAGACTGAGAAACCTGCGCCCAAGCGCTCCCGACTAGCATCCAGCATAGCACACTGCCTAGTATCAATCGTCTCATCCTGCACCTCCTCATTGGGAATTATACACATCCCCCCACCCTGTCAGCGCCAGAATCGGTGAAAAAGCACGCGGATGAGGGGTAGATATAGCATTCGCGTTTCAGATATAACCTTAATTCCTCCCAACAAAAACTGAATTAAGCGGCTGTCTTGTTATGAATGGCAAGCCATTAGCTAATCCACAATGCAACCTATGGCTCAACCTGTTCATTTCGTGCCACCTCCAGCAAAGCGGCAACCTCTTGCCCATGACTCCAACAGCGAGCTTTCCTTCGTATGCTGGCAGCAGTGGCTCAGGGTATCGATGAAAAAAGGCCCCGACACGCAACGCGTCGGAGCCTTTCGGTTGCAGAAATGGCGTTTTACTTCATCAGCACCATGCGGCGCGAGATCGTCTGCTGCGGCGTTTCCAGCCGGTACAGGTACGTCCCGCTCGCCAGATCACTCGCCTCGAAGGTCACCTGATGCGTGCCCGCGCTCAGGTTGGCACTATCGACAAGCACGCGCACCCGCTGGCCGAGGAGGTTGTAGACGGCCAGGCGGACGGGACCGTCGGCGGAGAGATTGAATTGGATCTGCGTCGATGGGTTGAACGGATTGGGGTAGTTGGCCCCGAGTTCAACACCGGTGGGCAGCTCAGCAGTTTGTGCTTCCAGCAATTCGGCGCTGATCGATGAGCTAGCCGTCGTCGTTCGGTTGCTCGTGCTGCTACCACTGAGATCGAGTTGACCCTGTTTGTACGTGTTGTAGAAGCGCGTGGCAGCGACGGCGTAGACCGCGCGTGTCACATCGTGGTTGGGGTTGAAGGCGGCATGGATCGTCGGGACGAGATCGAACGGCCCCTGCTCCAGACTGAACTGTGCCGTCATGATGCCCAGTTCGAGCGCGAGCTGTACGTAGCCCCGGAAGGCGGCAGGCACCTCGTTCTGGTCGTCGAGGGTGACGCGCTCGCCGTTGGCGTTGTAGGTAGCGGTGATGTTGCCGGTATATCCGGCCGCAAAGTCCTGCAAGCCCAGCGCCTGCACAAACGAGTAGGCCAGTTCGGCGCGGGTGACGGTGCCATTGGGATCGAAGCTGCCGTCGGCAATCATCACGCCGTCGGCATGCTGGGCGCGGTCCTTGAGGGCAGCACCACGCATCGCCACGGCCTCGGCGAAAGGAGCCAGTCCTGCATCAACATCGCCAAAGGTGGGACCGTTGATCGGGAGATATTGCCGGACACCCGCGCCCATCACCAGATAATCGGCCAGTCCTTTGCGCTTGAGTTTGCTGTTGGGACGGTACCTGCCGTTGGCAAATCCGTCGCTAAGCCGTTCGCTGATGTTGAACTCGATGAAGGCCTGTGCCGCATTGCCTTCGACATCATTCAACCCGGTAAAGCCACTGGTGCGCAGGAATTTTAGCTTTCCGTTGATGGTGCCAGGAACGGCTGTGCCATTGGTCAAGCCGAGCGGATCAACCGCCACACC
>DATGCC010000706.1:0-4090 GCA_035312345.1 Rhodothermales bacterium | reverse complement strand
GTTGCCAGTCGTTGCTGAGACGGACGTTCCAATCCCGGAAGCGCACCCCGTAGCTGTAGTCGAGCGAATCGCTGCGGGTTTCGTTGCGGTAGTTGGCGTACCCGGTGCCCGTGCCGAAGGAGTGACAGGTCACATAGGCGGAGAGCGTGGCGACAAAACGATCCGAAAAGGTGCGGTGCAGCGCCACCCGTCCTGCCAGATTTCGCCAGCCATAGTGCCCGCGATCTTCGTCAAGCGGATCAACGGCGAGTTCGGTTTCATTCGGGAAACGAGAGATTCCTTTCAGGCGGTCTCGGCCTGCAAACAGGCTGCCGGAGAGTTGCAGGGTCGGCGTCATCTCATAGACGAGCTTGGCGTTGAAGTCGCTCATCACATAGCCGAGAGAGACATCTGCGTCTGGGTCCACACTGTTGGCCCTCAGATTTAGCAACCACAGCAGCGGATCCAGATAGGAACGGCGGCCTGCCACCATCCAGCGGAGCCGATTTTCCAGGCTCGTTCCGTACACCACGCCCTGGGCAGACATCGTGCTGATAGTAAAGCGGCCTTCGGCGGTCTCCGGGGTGCGTTCTTTCAGATCCAGAGCAAGCACCGACGAAAGCCGCCCGCCGTACTCTGCCGGAAACGCGCCTTTCATCAGATGGATGGTTTCCAGCGCATCCACGTTAAAGGCGCTGAAAAATCCGAAGAGGTGCCACGGGTTGTAGACGGGGATGCCGTCGAGCAGCACGAGGTTCTGGCTCGTCGTGCCGCCGCGCACATGGTAGCCGATGGAGAGATCGTTGTTGGCGCGGATGCCGGGCAGGGCCTGGATGGCCCGCAACACATCCCGTTCGCCACCGAGCGAGGGAATGGCTGCCAGCGTCTGCGCCGGAAGACGGAGCAATCCCATCTGAGCACGTTGCAACCGATCCTGGTTCGCTTCGGCGCGGACGGTGATTTCGTCCAGCGGGGCCGTGACGGGCGCAAGTGCTATATCATAGCGAAGCCGCCCCGGCTCAATCTCGGCCTGCGCCGTGACATAGCCTACATGAGAGATGCGAAGGTAGGCAGCGGACAATGGTATCGTGAGGCGGTAGTGTCCGCCTGTGTCCGTGGCTGTGCCTTCGTCCGTCCCTGTCACTATCACCGAGGCACCGACCAGTGGCTGTGCAGTGGTAGCATCGGTGACACGACCCGAGAGTTGGATGGATTGGGCGTTAAGGCCAGAGGCAAGACAGACCCAGAGGCCGATGATAAACCATACTTTCGATGCCCATTCTGAAAACCGCGACGGCTGGTGCATACCGGACATAATATTACCTCTCTAACCTTGAAATTATGCAGAGCGGTAACCGTGATCGCTGATAGGTACAAAAGAATGAACTTGAGAGAATTGATGAACCCCGGCAAAGTAGGAGGTAGGATGCGTTGACGCAAGGTGTAAAAAGATGCCTTTAAACGTGGAGAGCAGGCAGGTTGGGTACGAGAGAAAGCACTTGAGACGTGCAAACAGGTGTCGATACTCTCAGCGAATATTCATTAGTTGAGTCTTGATCGTGCAACGCTTTCTACCATCGCGCCATCAGGTGCTTGAGATCTTTCATTTGTATCTCAAGCCATGGATCGCTTCGCTGATCTTGTTGCCCCTCTGCATCCAGTTTGCCAGCGTTGGCGAACTCGACTGGTTGCGGCATGACATTCCGTTTTTCTACGGCTTGTTTGACACGCTGACACTCGTCGTGCATGAGGCCGGGCATTTCTTCTTCCGGTTCTTTGGCACCTTCCTGATGTTTGCGGGCGGGACGCTGCTGCAAATCATTCTGCCCTGCGTATTGGTCTGGCACTTCCTGAGCCACGACTACCGGCTCGGCACCCAACTCTCCTTGCTGTGGTTAGGGCAGAGCTTCAACAGCATCAGCATCTACGCCGCCGACGCCAGCAAGCGCATCCTGCCTCTCCTGGGCGATAACCTGGATGGGCACGACTGGTACAATATGCTTGGCATGCTGGGTATCCGCGAATGGGATATGGCCATTGGGTTTTGCTTCGAGATGCTATCGTGGCTGGCTTTCGGGGCCTTGCTTCTGGCACCACGTTTCATGCAGGAGTAGCTGAGCCTACCAAAGAATGCTTCTGTCAGATCTCAGGCAAGGCCCATTTCCTGTTGCAGGTGATGGAGCGTTTCGCGCAGTCCAGGTTCAAGCGGGCGCGGGTTGTAGCCAAGGTCATGCCTGGCTTTGCTGTTGTCGCCCATATACGTGCTTCCGGCAGTGACGCGCAGGCTTTCTTCCGTGTAGCTTTCTGGTAGCGGAAGTACCTTGCCTATGGCTCCCATCATCTTGGCCATGCCTTTCATCAGCGGTGGCCCGACGCGGATGCCCGGGGCTTTCTTCCCGGTGATCTGCGCCGCCAGATCGAAGACGGTTTCCAGAGTGGCGCATGGTCCGGCGATGATATAGCTTTCGCCCGGTGTGCCTTTCTCCATCGCCAGGATATGTCCCCGTGCTACGTCTTCAACATGTGCCCAGCAGAACTGCGTTTCCTTTGGCAACATCGGGAGGCGGCCCTTGAGGTATTGCTTGAAGGTATCTGCCACGGCGCTGGTATCGCCCGGCCCGTAGACGGCACCGGGTTGCACAATGACGAGCGGCAGGCCAACTTCCATCATCGGCAGGGCCACCTTGTAATGCGCCTCCCACTTGGTGCGGTCGTATTCGCTCAGGTGCGGCCCATCGTACCGATAGGTTTCATCGACGCGATGGCCCTTCGTGTCCGAGAAAACAGCGAGCGAACTTGTGTAGACACCTTTGGGGATCTCCAACTCCTGCATCAATTCGAGCACGTTGCGGGTGCCACCGACGTTGATGCGCGACGCCATCGTCTTGTCCTTCGCACCGATCTTGTACCAGGCCGCGATGTGAAAGACGCCATCCACGCCGGTCATCGGAATGCGCATGCTTTCCTTTTCGGTGATATCGCCTTTGGCAATCGTGACGCCGAGGGCTTCGAGATCTTCCGCTTTTTCAGGCGACCGTACGAGGGCCACGACCTCATGCCCCTCCGCCACCAGTTGTCGTGTCACTTCGCCGCCGATGAAGCCGGTAGCGCCTGTGAGGAAATATTTCATGGATCCAGCTGCACGTTTAATGAGAAGCAGGATATACGTCCATCTTAACGTACGTTAAAAACAACGTATGTTTGCCCCTTATGCTTCTGGTGCGACGAACACGTTGCTGGCGACTTCATGCCCGACGATATGCTCTTCGCCGCCGACGCGGAGGGTGAGGGGGCCGTTGAAAGGAGCTTTTTTCAGCACATCCACGGATGCCTGGGGCAGCAGGCCGAGGTCTTCGAGGTAGTGGAGCAGATCGCTGTCGTCGTCGGAGACGTGCTGGATGTGGACGGTCTGGCCGGGTTTGGCTTCAGTCAACGGGATGGTCGTGGCTTCAACGATCTGCAAGTCGCGGGTGGGGATGGGGTGGCCGTGGGGGTCGTGCGTCGGGTAGCCGAGCAACTCGTCGATTTTGTCCTCAAACTCTTCGGAGATGTGGTGCTCCAGTTGCTCGGCCTCTTTGTGCATCTGATCCCACGAATAGCCCAGCACCTCTTTCAGATAGGTCTCCAGCAGGCGGTGGTGGCGGATGATTTCCAGTGCGATCTTCTCGCCCGCCTCGGTCAGTCGCACGCCTTTGTACGATTGATAGGCCACCATTTTCATCTCCGACAGCCGCTTCACCATGTTCGTCACCGACGCCGACGAAACGTCCAGGGCGCGGGCGATATCGGTTGTAGAGACGGCGCCCTCGTCCTGAAGCTTGTAAATGGTTTTGAGGTAATCCTCAACGGCCTGGCTAAGCATACGTCTCGATGACTGCGGTGGATAAAAGGAGGCGTGCAGCTACAACCGATGTTGAGGGGCTTAGATCCAGCGGATATGTTACGCTAAAATGTAGCCCGCGTGTTCTTATTACAACGCTGTGCGATTCATAGCGGCGCAGTGCAATTCGCTACAAATGTCTCCATAGTCGGTGTCGAAATGCCTATTATATGGCTGCACGTCACTTCTTTTCCGATGAGTGGGGTGCAGGCTGGACGGCGACCTTGGCGT
>DATGCC010000705.1:0-8468 GCA_035312345.1 Rhodothermales bacterium | reverse complement strand
AGAGGCCAAAATCTGGCAGAATTGGTGATAATGCGCCCGCGAGCGTGTTGTTTCGTCTCCACGAAGTGTTCACGCAACATGCTGAGGCAGCTTATTCTTCGTGCTCTACCTGCAAGTAATCGAGTTCGAGCGGCGTCTTGCGACCAAAGATGGACACCATCACCTTGACTTTCATCTTGTCGGGGTAGACTTCGTCTACGAAGCCGGTGAAGTTGTTGAACGGTCCATCCACGACCTTAACAGCGTCGCCGGATTTGAAGGGAATCTCCGGCTGCTCACCCATCTCGCGGGCCTCATCAACGCGGCCCAGAATACGATCCACTTCATCAGGGCGGAGCGGCGTCGGCTCGTCCCCATCGCCCAGAAAACCGATGACCGAGGGCAGGCCGGAGACGACATGCTGAAGCTCATTGTCCATCACGGCGTTGATGAGGATGTAGCCGGGGAAGAAGGTTTTCTCTCGAGTCCGCTTCTTGCCGCCACGCATCTCGAAGACCGTCTCCGTCGGAATCATGATTTCCGTGAGTTTGTCTTCGATCTCCAGCCGTTCAATTTCCCGCTCCAGGTATTGCTTCACTTTCTTCTCATGGCCCGAGAAGGTGCGCAGTACGTACCATTTGCGGATATTTTGCTTCTTCAACATAGGTTTAGTCATCTTGCCTGCATCGCATCGAGAGGATCCTTAGGAGTAGATAAGCGCCAGGATCTCGCCGATGACAGTGTCAGCACCGAAAATAAACAGCGACAGTATGACGGTACCGACCAGGGTGATAATGGTGTTGCTGATCAACTCCTGCCGCTTCGGCCAGTTGACCTTGCGCATTTCGGTGATCACTTCTTCGATGTACGTCTTAATCTTGTTCATGGACGTCTATACTCGGATGCTTATCAAAAAGATGGGTCGATTGCTAAAAACCGACCCGGTGGAGGCCCGGAGCCTCGTCTTGGTAGCACGGGCGGTAGGACTTGAACCCACAACCTGCGGTTTTGGAGACCGCTGCTCTGCCAGTTGAGCTACGCCCGTGTTTCTAATGCGGAGGTACGAATGCGGAGTGCGGAATGTTCTGAAAAAGCTGTTAGCTACTAGCTTTCAGCTATCAGCCGCCAACCTTTTAACTGACGGCTGATAGCTAATCGCTGATAGCCTTGTTTCTTAGTCGAGGATTTTGGAGACGACACCGGCACCAACCGTGCGACCGCCCTCTCGGATCGCAAAGCGCAACCCCTCCTCCATCGCCACCGGCTGGATCAGCTTCACCGTGAAACTCGTGTTGTCCCCCGGCATCACCATCTCCACACCCTCCTTGAGCTCAATGTCCCCCGTCACATCCGTCGTGCGGAAGTAGAACTGAGGACGATACCCCTTGAAAAACGGCGTGTGACGACCGCCCTCCTCCTTCGAGAGAATGTATACCTCACACTCAAACTCCTTGTGCGGCGTGATCGAACCCGGCTTGCAGATCACCTGACCGCGCTCAATCTCGTCCTTCTTGATTCCGCGAAGCAGAATACCGGCGTTGTCGCCAGCCTGCGCCTGCTCCAAGAGCTTGCGAAACATCTCCACACCTGTCACCACCGTCGACTGCTTCTCCTCGCGGATACCCACGATCTCTACCTGCTCGCCGACTTTGATCACACCGCGCTCGACGCGGCCCGTAGCCACCGTCCCACGACCCGTGATCGAGAAGACGTCCTCGACCGGCATCAGAAACGGCTTGTCCGTGTCGCGCTCCGGCGTTGGAATGTAGTCGTCCACCGCGCTCATGAGCTCCAGGATCTTCTCTTCCCACTCGCTCTCGCCATTCAAGGCGCCGAGAGCCGAGCCGGATATGACCGGCAGGTCGTCGCCGGGGAATTCGTACTGCGTCAGGAGCTCGCGCACTTCCATGTCGACGAGTTCTAAGAGTTCTTCGTCATCGACGAGGTCTACTTTGTTGAGGAAGACCACGATGTAGGGCACGCCCACCTGGCGGGCCAGGAGGATGTGCTCGCGTGTCTGGGGCATCGGGCCGTCGGTGGCCGCGACGACGAGGATAGCGCCGTCCATCTGGGCCGCGCCGGTGACCATGTTCTTGACGTAGTCGGCGTGGCCGGGGCAGTCGACGTGGGCGTAGTGTCGGTTTTCGGTTTCGTACTCGACGTGGGCCGTGGCGATGGTGATGCCGCGTTCGCGCTCTTCGGGGGCGTTGTCGATGGAGTCGAAGGAGCGGATCTCGCCGGAGCCGTAGCGCTCGTTGAGCACTTTGGTGATGGCGGCGGTCAATGTGGTTTTGCCGTGGTCGACGTGGCCGATCGTGCCCACGTTGACGTGGGGCTTCGTGCGCTGAAATGTCTCTTTTGCCATGGTTCTGGTGGTCTTCTAATCGATTTTAGCTGGATTCGGGAATCAGGGTTAGGCGAGTGCGCCTGTGGTGGTCGAGACGATTTCCTCGGCAATGGCCGCGGGGACTTCTTCGTACGTCTCGAACTGCATAGAGTAAATGGCTCGGCCCTGTGTAATGGAACGCATGTCAGTCGAATAGCCGAACATGGCCGAGAGCGGCACTACGGCTTTGATGACCTGGGCGTCCTGCCGCTGAGTCATCGAGATGATGCGCCCGCGGCGGCTGCTAAGGTCGCCAATTACGTCACCCATGTATTCTTCGGGCGTGACGACTTCCACACTCATCACAGGCTCCATCAGCACCGGCTTCGCTTTGCGAGCCGCCTCGCGGAACGCCATGCGTCCGGCGATTTCAAAGGAAAGCTGGTCGGAGTCTACGTTGTGGTACTTGCCGTCGTAGAGGCGGGCGGTGATCCCTTCCACCGGGTACCCGGCCAGCGGCCCCTGCAACATGGAGCTTTCGATACCTTTTTCTACCGATGGAATGAACTCACGCGGGATGTTGCCGCCTTTGATTTCGTCGAGAAACTCGAAGCCGACACCGTCTTCTTTGGGCTTGAACTCAATGTTCACCTCGGCAAACTGACCTCGACCGCCCGACTGCTTCTTATGGGTGTACTTCAAATCGACCGGCTGGCGGATCGCTTCGCGATAGGCCACCTGCGGTTTACCCACGTTGGCTTCTACCTTGAATTCGCGCTTCAGACGGTCCACGATGATTTCGAGGTGCAACTCGCCCATGCCCGCGATAAGGGTCTGGCCCGTTTCCTCGTCGGTCGAGACTTTAAAGGTTGGATCCTCTTCGGCGAGCTTCTGGAGACCGGTGCCGAGTTTGTCGTTGTCGGCTTTCGTTTTCGGCTCGATGGCGATACGGATGACCGGCTCGGGGAAGTCCATCTTCTCCAGCACTACCTGATGATCCGGATCGCAGAGTGTGTCGCCCGTCTTTACATCTTTGAGGCCCACGGCAGCGGCGATATCACCGGCGCGAACCAGATCAACGTCTTCCCGCGAGTTGGCGTGCATGAAGAGTAGCCGTCCCACGCGCTCTTTCTTCTCAGAGGTCGCGTTGAACACCTGCTCGCCTTTGTTCAGCGTGCCGCTGTAGACTCGAAAGAACGTCAGCTTACCCACATACGGGTCGGTCGCAATCTTGAAGGCGATGGCGCTGAATGGTGCATCTGACTCCGGCTTGCGCTCCACATGATCATCGGTACGCGGGCGATGCCCGGTTACCGGCGGCACATCAAGCGGGCTGGGCAGGTAGTCAATGACCCCATCCAGCAGACGCTGAACGCCTTTGTTCTTGAAGGCCGTGCCGCAGAAAACCGGCGTAATGTCGAGGCTCAGCGTGGCTTCACGAACGACATCGCGGATCTCCTCAGGCGTAATCTCTTCGCCTTCGAGATACTTCATCAGCAACTCGTCGTTGTGCTCAGCGATAGCTTCGAGCAGCAGAATGCGCCAGTGACGCGCTTCTTTCTTCAGATCTTCTGGAATGTCAATTTCGTCCCAGGTCGACCCCTGGCTTTCGTCGTGCCAGACGATAGCCTTCGCCGTAATCAGGTCGATAACGCCGCGGAACATACTGCCCGCACCAATCGGAATCTGAACCGGAATAGGATTGGCATGCAACCGCTCGCGCATCTGCTGCACGGCGTTCTGAAAATCAGCGCCCGTCCGGTCCATCTTGTTGACGAACGCGATACGCGGAACGCTGTACTTGTTCATCTGCCGCCAGACGGTCTCGCTTTGCGGCTCCACGCCACCTACGGCGCAGAACAGCGCGATGGCCCCGTCGAGCACGCGCAGTGAACGCTCTACCTCTACGGTGAAGTCAACGTGACCCGGCGTATCGATGATGTTGATGCGGTGGTCCTTCCAGAAGCAGGTCGTCGCGGCACTCGTGATGGTGATGCCACGTTCTTTCTCCTGCTCCATCCAGTCCATCGTCGCGCCACCCTCATGGACTTCGCCCATGCGGTGCAAGCGGCCCGTATAAAACAGGATGCGCTCGGTCGTCGTCGTCTTGCCCGCGTCGATATGCGCAGAAATGCCGATGTTGCGCATCTTGGCGAGCGATATTTCTCTGCCGTTGCTAGCCATATCTATATATAGTTTCTGTTTTCAGTATTCAGTGCTCAGCTTTCGGCTATCAGCAATCTTCGCAAGATCCTGACACCTGCTACCTGAGTACTGACAACTTCCTTAGAACCTAAAGTGTGCGAAGGCTCTGTTGGACTCAGCCATGCGATGCGTGTCGTCTTTCTTCTTGATCGCACCACCTTCCCCTTTCGCTGCCGCCACGAGTTCATTGGCCAGGCGGTTGGCCATAGCCCGGTCGTTGCGAGCACGCGAGTACTGGATCAACCAGCGGAATGCCAGCGCCACACGGCGGTCAGGGCGCACTTCAATCGGAACCTGATACGTCGCACCACCGACACGGCGGCTGCGCACTTCTACCAGCGGCGACACATTGTTCACCGCCTTCTTGAAGACTTCGATGCCCTGCTCGCCCGTGCGCTCTTCGATGATGTCGAAAGCGTCGTATACGATGCCCTGCGCCACGCTCTTCTTGCCATCATACATGATGTAATTGACAAACCGCGACACCAGCGTGTCGTTGTAGATCGGGTCGGGCGAAGCCTCGCGATGTTCTGCTGATTTTCTACGCATAGCTTTTCTAAAGTGCGAATGCCGAAGGTTGAAGATCGAATCGTGAACCGGGCAACCGCCCTAGTATTCGCAATTCGACCCTCTTCATTCGACCTTATTTATTTCTTAGGACGCTTCGTACCGTACTTCGAGCGCGACTGCTTGCGATCTTCCACGCCAGAGGTGTCGAGCGCGCCACGGACGATGTGATACTTCACACCAGGAAGGTCTTTCACACGACCACCACGGACGAGCACAATCGAGTGCTCCTGGAGGTTGTGCCCTTCACCGGGGATGTAAGCGATCACCTCGATGCCGTTGGTCAGGCGCACCTTCGCCACCTTACGCAGGGCCGAGTTCGGCTTCTTCGGCGTGGTGGTGTACACACGCGTACAAACGCCCCGTCGCTGGGGGTTGCCTTGCAACGCCGCCGCTTTGGTCTTCTTGACCTTGTCGGTGCGTCCTTTTCTAACAAGTTGCTGGATAGTAGGCACAGTGCCGTCTGTTTGCTTTAAGCTTCCGTAAACACCACACAGGACAGATGCCTAGTGTGGCTATTGCAGTCTTTCAATATACGACATGAAATGCGCGATCTACAAATGTGCACATCAAGATCCAGTTAATTGATCCGAAAAGCTCACAATGGTTGCGCTAGCGATACAATTCGACCAATCAATTAGTCTATATCAATTAATCGAATTATCAGTCACCATGGAGCAAAAGAAAAGAGGCAGACAATGGGTCGGCCCCTCTTCTTTACTTCCTTGATTGCAACCGAGCGGGTCAGTCGCGTCGTGCGCGTGTTGGATCGTCGGTCATGCCGTCACCGCCGGCCTCTTCGGCCTCGACGATGGGTGTGGCGGATGAAATGCCCGCTGCTTCCTCAGGTTCTGCCTTCTCCGATTCTTCGTTAACCGGCGCGCCGTTGTATGAAACATACTCGCCATGCGGACGCGGTCCGAGGATCTCGACCAGTTCTTTGGGACCAAGTACCTCTTTCTTGAGCAGTTCCTGCGCCATTTCCTCAAGCTTTTCGCGCTTCTCTTCAAGCATTGCACGCGCCCGTTGCCGCACCTCGTCGATGATAACCTTGACCTCTTCGTCGATCATCTGCGCCGTGTGGTCGGAGTACGGCTTGTCGAACATCGGCCCCTCGTTGTTGCGACTGGAGAGGTTGAAACTGATGTGCCCAACGCGCTCGCTCATGCCAAAGTCCACGACCATCGCATAGGCCGTCTTGGTGATGCGCTCCAGGTCGTTCTGTGCGCCTGTTGAAAGATGACCGAAGATGATTTCTTCGGCGGCTCTTCCGCCCATCATCATCGTCATGCGCTCCATGAACGCATCCTTAGTGGTGATGTAGCGCTCGTCGGGCAGCGATTGTGCATAACCCAACGCAGCGAGACCACGCGGCACAATGGATACCTTGATGACCGGATCGGTGTGCTCCAGGAACCACCCGACGATGGCGTGCCCGGCCTCGTGGTAGGCGACGATTTTCTTCTCCTTCGGCGCGATAAGCTTGTTTTTCTTCTCCAGGCCCGCAATAACGCGATCAATGGCCTGCTCGAAGTCATCCATCTCGATGGATTCCTTGCCGAGTCGGGCGGCCAGCAGCGCGGCTTCGTTACATACGTTGGCGATCTCGGCTCCGGCGAAGCCCGGCGTCTGGCTTGCCAGCACCTCCATGTTCACATTGTCGGACAGGATCAGGTTGCGCGTATGCACCTTGAAGATCTGGGCCCGCTCAATACGATCAGGGCGGTCGATCAGGATCTGCCGGTCGAAGCGACCCGGACGCAGCAGCGCGTTGTCCAGGACATCGGGGCGGTTGGTAGCGGCCATAATAATGACGCCTTTGTCGGTGTTGAAGCCGTCCATCTCCACGAGCAACTGGTTGAGCGTGTTCTCACGCTCGTCGTTGGCACCCATCATCATGCCGCGCCCCCGGCTACGCCCAATGGCGTCGATCTCATCGATGAAGATGATGCAGGGGGCTTTCTCTTTGGCCTGCTTGAACAAATCACGCACGCGGGCCGCACCGACACCGACGAACATCTCAACGAAGTCAGAGCCGGAGAGCGAGAAGAACGGCGTACCAGCCTCACCCGCTACGGCTTTGGCAAGTAGCGTCTTACCCGTGCCTGGCGGGCCAACGAGCAACACGCCTTTGGGCAGCTTGCCGCCAAGCCGCGTAAACTTCTTCGGGTTCTTCAGAAACTCGACAACCTCGACAACCTCTTCTTTGGCTTCTTCCAGCCCGGCTACATCCTTGAAGGTCAGCCGCTGCTCGCCCATCGCGTCGAACAACACGGCTTTGTTCTTACCGATGTTGAGCACCTGCGAGCCGGGATTCATGCGGCGAATGAGGAACACCCACAGCGCAATGATGATCGCCAGCGGCAGCAGCCAGGTGAGCGCACCGCCGAGCCAGTTATCGTCGTACGCTACGTCGTAGTTGACAGGAGCCAATTCCTCATTCTCAGCGGCGCGGGCATTGTAGTCGATCAGAAACTGAACGAGGTCGTGGTTAATCGTCTTCGTGGTGGTAAACCGGTTGATGTCTGCCGTATTGCCCAGCAAATCCTGCTGCGGCTCGGCTAACTGGACGCGGTTTTCCTTGACTGCATCTGCCGTGTACTCGCCCACCACGCGCCGGTCGTTGGCAATTTCTACCTTCTGGATGTACCCCTCCTCCACATAATCAAGGAAGGTGCTGTAGTCAATGGTGTTGTCATCTACGCCTTTCCAGAAGAGGAAAATCTGAATCAGAAGGGCCAGGAAAATGGCAAGATAGATCCACAGCGAAAACTTGGGCCGCCGATCCGGCAGCCGGGGTCCTCCTTCTCTGGGATTTTCGTCTCGGTCCAGCTTTATGTCATTGCGCTCGTCTTGCGCCATAAGAACTTTACTTTTTAATCGGGACGCGGCACCAGCCACGAAAACAACGAATGGGGTATCGCTCAGCAGACCAGACCCCTACACGTGGGGTCATTTCACCTGCTTCGTGATCCGGGAAAAAACCTGCGCCCTCTACGCCACGCGCGCCGTTCTACAGGACACGTATGCGTGTGATTTTCAACGGCTAAACGGATTGCACAAGCCCTACCCTTCGCCCGGATATTAAGTTCCACTTGTACGCGGCAGCCGGGCAGGGTTGCAGTTGATCAGGATGGCGAACGGACGACCGAAAGGATGCGGCCCATTCCCCGTCGTTATGAGGAGCATCGCTTCCCTCTCTCAAGCGAGGATGTGCTACTCCATCGGCGTCACCTTGAACACCCAGGCATCTTCGGGAAGCTGGGCTGCGAGCCGGGCCAGGGCCGAGGCAGCTTCTTTTTGCGAAGCAAACAACCCGACGCCAATGCGGTAGCGCGGCAGGTCGTCGCTGGGGGCCGCGAAGATATCCACCGGATACGCGGCCTCATAG
>DATGCC010000704.1:0-8080 GCA_035312345.1 Rhodothermales bacterium | reverse complement strand
GCCGTTGGAATCACATCATTCGACGACTGCGACATGTTGACATCGTCGTTGGGGTGGACGAGTTTGCTGCCGCGTTCGCCGCCCAGGATCTCCGTCGCGGCATTGGCGATGACCTCGTTGGCATTCATGTTGGTCGAGGTGCCGCTGCCCGTCTGGAAAATGTCGATCGGAAATTGATCGTCCAGTTCGCCGTCAATGACGCGCTGGGCGGCCTGGCTAATGGCGTCGGCTTTGTCGTCATCCAACAAACCGAGCGCGTGGTTGGCTCGCGCCGCCGATTGCTTGATGAGACCGAGGGCCTGGATGAAGCGTCGCGGAAAGCGGAGGTCGCTGATGGGAAAATTATCTACGGCCCGTTGGGTTTGTGCGCCGTACAGCGCGTCGGCAGGTACCTTGACGTCTCCAAGCGAGTCTTTTTCTATGCGATGGTCAGCCATGGGGGTTGAATCTGGGTGAGCAGTGTCATGCGGGGTGCTATAGGTCAGCATGCAATATAACAGCCTACGAAGCGAAGCGAAGGGAAGATCTGGTTTGAACGCACAAAATTCGTAGCTTGCGCCTTTATCCACAGAACTTTCGAGCAGTATGCAGTTGATTCACACCGTGCGGGCCATGCAGGCGCTGGCCGACGAACGCCGCGCCGCCGGACAGACCCTGGCCCTCGTACCGACCATGGGCGCGCTCCACGAAGGCCACCTCGCGCTGGTGGATGAGGCTCGCAAGCACGCCGACCACATCACCGTTTCGATCTTCGTAAACCCGACGCAGTTTGGTCCAGGTGAAGACTTCGACCGCTACCCGCGCCAGTTGGAAGCAGACCGCAAGGCACTGGAAAGGCGGGGTGGTGTGGACGAGGTTTTTGTGCCTGTGCTCGAAGAGATGTATCCCGACGGGCAGGACGCACAGCAGACCTGGGTGGACGTAGAGCAGATGGACAAGCACCTCTGCGGGCGTCAACGGCCAGGGCATTTTCGCGGTGTTACCACCGTCGTGAGCAAGCTGTTCAATTGCTGTCGGCCCCACATCGCCGTGTTTGGGCGAAAGGATGCGCAGCAATTCATCATCCTCAAGCGGATGTCGCGCGATCTCAATTTTGGGATCGAACTCATCGGTATTCCGATTGTGCGCGAGGCGGATGGGCTGGCGCTTTCGTCGCGGAATGTATACTTAAGTCCTGATGAGCGGCAGCAGGCGGTGGTGCTCTCACAGGCTGTAGAAGCGGTTCGAGCGCGCATTTTGGAGGGGGAACAGCAGGCAGCAGCCCTTGTTGAAACGATGCGCCAGACGATAGGGCAGGCTCCCGACGCCCGCATCCAGTATACCGAAGTGGTTGATGTGACTACGTTGCAGCCTATTGAGGTCTTGGAACCGGGCCAGGAGGTGCTTGCTGCTGTTGCCGTCTTCTTCGGCGCGACGCGCTTGATCGACAACGTCTTTGTGCGCGTACCCCAACCTGATTGAATCCGTCATTATCTGTCTGTTCTAATGACAGTTACCATGTTTAAAGCGAAGCTGCACCCGCTTCGTGTGACACAGGCCGAGTTGTACTACGAAGGCTCGATCACGATTGATGAGGAGTTGCTGGAAGCGGCGGGCATTTTGCCGTATGAGAAGGTGCAGGTCGTGAACGTCAACAATGGTGCTCGGCTGGAAACCTATACCATCGCTGGTGCGCGAGGCAGCCGCATTGTCTGCATGAACGGTCCCGCTGCTCGGCTCGCTGCCGAAGGCGACCGCATCATCGTGATCTGCTACGCCGATATGACGCCCGCTGAGGCCCGAAGCCACCGACCCCGCGTCGTCTTGATCGACAAGAACAACGATCCCAAAGAAATCATCGACCTCAACGACGGCGTCCATAGCGCGGACCCGGCGAAGGAGTTCTCGATGGAACTCTTCACATCCTGACCGAAATGGTGAGCCATTGAAAAAGGGATGCTGCGAGCGTAGCGTCCCTTTTTTTGTGACAGGTGCTTATGAAAACGATACTTGGTATCCTGCTGCTGCTCTTTGTGGGCTATGCCCCATTGGCACTCGGACAAACGCTTTACCCCATCACCGAAGGCGGCAAGGTCGGTTTCATTGATGCCACGGGCGATGTGGTCATTGCGCCCACCTATGAGGGGGGCTATGCGCCCACCGAAGGGCTCGCTGCCGTTCGCATAGACAGGAAGTGGGGATTCGTGGATGATGCCCATCAACTCGTCATTGATGCCGTGTTTGAGGAGGTTTTCCCCTTCGTTAACGGGCGGGCGCGGGTGCGTAGTGGCGAGCGCTGGGGCTTCATTGACCGTGATGGGCAAGAGGTCATAGCGCCCCGTTTTGCCGAAGCGCACGACTTTGCTGAAGGGCTTGCTCCCGTAAAGATTGCGCAGGGAGATGTGGAGGGCCTGCCGCCCGGCTGGGGATTTATTGACCGAGAGGGGCACATCGTCATTGACCCCGACTACGAACGTGCCTTGTCGTTCGCTGAGGGCCTGGCTCCCGTGCAGGTGTTCAAGAAAGTGCTTTTCTTCAAGCTCGGCGAGCGCTGGGGCTTTGTGGACCAGACCGGCGCAACGGCTTTGGAGCCGACGTACAGCACGGTGCGTGGCTTCTCGAATGGGCTGGCGCTGATCAAGGATGGCGACGGCCTTGGCTTCATTGATCCCAGTGGACAGCGTATTCTGGATGTGCCGTTCGAGCAGGTCCATCCCTTTGCTGAAGGGTTAGCACGGGTGAAAGACAAGGAGCGCTGGGGCTTTATCGATACCGCGGGGCAGCCCGTCATCTCGCTACAATTTGACTACGCCGATGATTTTTCAGACGGGATGGCGCTCGTAAAAAGCGGGCAGAAGTGGGGGTATATCGAGCCCAGTGGTGCGTATGTGATTCAGCCGCAGTTCGAACAGGCCCGTCCCTTCAATGGCGACCTGGCCTATGTGCGCCGCGATGGACGTGCGGGGTACATTGATCGTACAGGGGCTTTCGTCTGGTCTCGATGACCGGTGATGGGTTGGCAGGCGGTCATATGCTGATGGCAATACGATCACCATTGTGATCCACCATCTACTATTCACCATCCACCTTCTTGTCCGCTTCTTCGTCGGACTGCTCATAGGCGTCGATGATGTCCATGACGAGGCGGTGGCGCACGACATCCGCTTTCTCAAAGTAGATGAAGTCGATGCCATCGATGCCGCGCAGGATGTGCTCGGCGTCAAGCAGGCCGCTATGGGTACGGCTGGGCAAGTCGATCTGGGTAGCGTCGCCCGTGATGATGGCACGGCTGTTGACCCCAAGGCGGGTCAAAAACATTTTCATCTGGAGCGCGGTGGCGTTCTGTGCCTCATCCAGGATGACGAACGCCGAGTTGATTGTGCGACCGCGCATGTACGCGAGCGGCACGATTTCCACCACGTTCTGCTCCATGTACGCCCGTAGCTTGTCTGGGGGCAGCATGTCTTCCAGCGCGTCGTAGAGCGGACGCAGGTACGGATCGACCTTTTCCCGGAAATCGCCCGGCAGGAAGCCGAGACGTTCTCCTGCTTCGACGGCCGGGCGGCACAGCACGATGCGCTTTACCTGCCGCGACTTGAGCGCCGAGACGGCAAGAGCCACCGCTGTGTAGGTTTTCCCCGTCCCAGCAGGTCCGATGGCGAAGATGATGTCGTTCTTGCGAGCGCTTTCGACAAGCCGTGTCTGGTTGGGCGTTTTAGCCCGGATCATGCCGCCGGTGGGTGTGTAGAGCACCACATCTCGCGTGCTGGATGCCACGGACCCGGTTCCATCGCCAGACTCGAAGAGGGCCAGTACCGTCTCTACATCGTTCTCGGTCAGGTTGCCGTTGCGGTTCAGAATGACGACCAACTCGTTGAGCAGGCGCTCGATGTGCGTCACATTTTCCGGCTTGCCACGCAGCATTACCTGGTTGCCACGGGCTACGATTTGCGTATCTGGAAAAGCAGCCTCAATGCGTTTCAGATAAATATCGTTAAAACCAAAAAGCAGAAGAGGTTCAGCCTGGTCTATCGTGAGAAGTTTTTCTGCCAATGCTTGCTGGGGGTCAGGTTCAGGAACATAGCGCGCTTTCGTTTCCATAATAGCGGGCACAAAAGGATTGCTCTAACGGGTGTTCCTGGCGATGGTGCCCTGAGCAAGGGGCCCTATCTAAATTTTTTCCTTTCATAATCTACTGCTTTAGCTCCTACCTATGCCTCCCAAGCTCGTGCTGGAATTCACGAAGATGAATGGAGCCGGAAACGACTTCATCGTCATCGACAACCGGTTTTATCATTTCTCTGACGAAGAACTGTTTGATCTGGCTCGCCGCCTGTGCCCGCGCCGTACGGGCATTGGATCCGACGGCCTGCTGGCGTTTGCCCGTCCTGCTGATGCGGCCCATCACTACCGGATGCGCTACGTCAACGCCGATGGGTCGCTCGGGACAATGTGTGGCAACGGAGCGCGGTGCCTGGCGCGGTTTGCCCGGCAGGTCGGGTTGAGGGATGAAGAGATGCTGTTCGAGTCGGATGCAGGGGTCTATCGAGCTATCGTACCTGCCGAGGACGACGCTGACGTACGGCTCTATGTCAAACCGCCGAAACATTGGCAGCCGAACAAACCCCTGACGGATGCTTCCGTGATGCCATCCATTCACTATTTATGGACCGGCACCGAGCATGCCGTGTGTTTTGTAGATCAGGTGAGGGAGCTGCCTGTGGGGGACTGGGGACCGGTCCTCCGCCATGATGCGGCGCTGAAGCCCAATGGTGCAAATATTGATTTTGTGGAAGTGCTTGATTCCGGTTCAGCATCGTCCGAGGCCCGGCTCCGGGTGCGCACATTCGAGAAAGGGGTGGAGGCGGAGACGCTGGCCTGTGGCACCGGCGCGATGGCTTCGGCGCTGGTTGCCCGGTTTCTCGGACATATTGGCGCTGATACCGTAGTCATTGAAATGCCCGGTGGCTTATTGCGAGTGGGCTTTCGACTGGACGGGGACGTGGTGCAGGATTTGTATTTGGAAGGTCCTGCTGAATCCGTGTACCGGGGCACTGTAGAGGTATAACAATAGAGGTATAACAAACAACCCCGACCAGCGAGCCGATCGGGGTTGCGTAAGGCTGGCTTAAGAACCATGCTTACTGGATCAACTGGTTCCGGTTGTCCTCAACGTCTGCGTTCTCTCTGAGAGAGGCAATCCACTGCGTCTGTACCTGAGAACGCTGCCGGTTGACCAACTCATTGCGGAGCGTTTCACGCTGCTGCTCCGTGATCGGTGCTGGCTCGTTGATGTTGATCAGCTTGGCGACGAAGACGGCATTTTCGCCTTCCACCACGCCAGAATCCTCACCCGGTTCCAACCCCATGATCGTGCCAGCAAAGGTGGCTGAACGGCCCAGTGAAGGCACGAGTGGGTTGCTGAAGCTGACGCCATTCGCAGTGCGAGGAGATGTATTGAGGGCCTCCGTCAGTCCATCGAAACCACCGCTGGCATAAGCCTGCTCCAGACGTTCACGCTGAATGTCCTTCTTGGCTTCCAACTGGGCGCGCGGGCGGATCTGGTCTTGCACCTCGGCCAACGGACGATAGCCTTCTGGCTGGATATCGGTCACCTTGGCGACGATAAACTGGTCGTCGAGTTCAATGACTTCGCTGATATCGCCTATTTCCGCATCTGCGAGGAACTGCATCAGCGAACGGCTGTTGCCGATGCCGGGAATGTTGCGTTGTTCGGCTTCCACCTGCATGGAGTCTAACGGGATTTCCATCCGTTGGGCCTGCTGCTCGAAGTTGCCCTCTTCTTCGGTATAATACTGAAGGTCCTCGAGCTTATCTTGGGCGTTCTGGATGGTCGCTGTGGAAGCGCGGAGCGACTGGGCGTAATCGGCAATGTGGACTTCCGTGTTGGCACGGCCCGTCACTTCGATGAGATGCCATCCAAATTCTGTACTAACGGGACCCACCACGCGGCCTACGGGGGCATTGAAGGCTGCTTCCTGGAAAGGAGCCACCATGCGTCCCGGTCCAAACCAGCCGAGGTCGCCGCCACGGGCACCGCTACCGCGGTCTTCTGAGTGGGTACGAGCCAGCGTAGCAAAGTCTTCACCGTCGTCGAGGCGCTGCTTGAGTGCTTCGATTTCTGCACGGGCTTCGGCACGCGCGGCAGGATCATCTTCCGGTGCCTGAATCAGAATGTGGCGGGCACGGACGTTCGTTTCCTCTGCCGGACGTGTTTCGACGATTTTGATCAGGTGGGCTTCGTTGCCCGCGATAATCGGCCCCACAATGGTGCCTGGTTCAGGATTGGCAAACACGACGTCGGCGATGGGTTCGGCGAGGTCGCCTCGGGAGAAGAACGCACTCGAATAAGGTTTCTCCGACGCATACCGCGCCAGGAAGAGCGAATCGCTTTCGGTGTTCTGGAACGTTTCTTCCAGCTTGGCAACATCTTCCAGCGTAGCCGTCGTGTCGGCGCTAGAAGCCTGCTTGGAGTAAGAAGCCAGCTTGATGGAATACGCCCGCTTCCGCTCGAATTCGTCGCGGTGTTCATTGTAGTACCGCCCAATGTCGCTCTCGCTTACCGTCACCGAGTCATCGGGGATGTCAGCATAGCGGAGGGCGAAATATTGCGCGTTGGCGGTGGCGTTGCGCTTGAGGTAGGCCTGCTCAATGTCCTTGTCGGTCACGCGCACCGTGGAGGTAATCAGGTTGTCGAGCTTCTGGCGACGGCGCTCATTACGCAGGTACTCTTCTAGCTGGATCCACTGTTCGCGGGCAGCCGGGTCGTCGATGAAGTTTTGCAAGAGGGCGGGGTCTACGTTGCCCTGCCCATCGCCGAAGTACACCTTGATGATCGGGTGCGGATCGGAGCCGAGCACCATCTCGCGCACCTCTTCGTCGCTCACCGTGATGCCGAGCCGGTTCATCTCATGCTCGCGCAGCTTGTTCTCGACCAACGCATCGAAGACGCGATCCTGTTCGAGTTCCATACGCTGAGGTGTCATGGGCTCGCCCGTTTGCTGCCGGTACTGCTCAATCTGACTGTCGAGGGCGCGATTGTACTCGTCATAGGAAATCGGATCACCATCCACGACGATGAGCTTGTTCACGGCCTGTCCGCCAAGCGTATCGAAGACACCCGAATCCTGGAGGACCCAGAGTACACCAAAAGAAATTACGAGGATCCACAGGACAACGCCTGTGTTCTCGCGCATTTTGTTCATTGTGCCCATAAGGCAACCTCCACCAACTAAAACACTAGATGTGATGCGAATTACAGCCTGCGGCTGCATTTTTGTAAGCCGCCTAATCTACTGAAAAAATAGGTAATTGTTCGCGGCATTTTTGCGTCCCCCCACCGTACTTCGGGAAGAATCCACGAAAGAGGAGGGATTGGGAGGGGGGAGGGGCGTGCTCAAACACAAAATAAAGACTGCCCCGAAAGAGGCAGTCTTATGGTGTAGCGTTGGTATATAGCGCGAGGCTTAGGCTGCCATGGCCTGCGTTTTCTTGAGCTGTGCGCGCAGCCCTTGCAAGATTTTGCTCAGGATCTGCGAGATGCGCGCTTCCGTCAGGTTCATCAACTGAGCGATCTCGCGCAGGCGCAGGTTCTCGAAGTAGTAGAGGGCGAGGATGTTTTGCTCGCGCTCGGGTAGCTCCTTGATCAGCAGGGCGATGTACGAGTGGAGCGAGGCTTGGTCGATTTCTTCAAAAGCAGCCATAGCGTCAGTGTTCGGAATCGTTTCGAGAACGACTTGGTCATTTTCAGTACCTACCGGTGCATGCAGGGACAGCGCGTAACGGCGCTGGGCGTCGGTGAGCAGGCGGTGGTAGTCGGAGAGGGAGATGTCGAGGTAGTCGGCCACATCCTGGTCTTTGGGTTCGCCCCCCTGTTCCTGGCACAGGACCTCGGCGGCCTGCTGCGCCTGAGCCAACCGGCGGCGGCGTTCCCGTGGCAGCACGTCAATCGAGCGAAGGTAATCCACGACGGCTCCGCGCACCCGGCCATAGGCGTACGATACAAAAGGCGTACGGCGCTCAGGATCATATCCGTCGAGCGCTTGCAGCAGGCCGAGGAGCCCTACGTTTTCCAGATCCT
>DATGCC010000703.1:0-2521 GCA_035312345.1 Rhodothermales bacterium | reverse complement strand
TCGTGCAACGGTATTCGCTGCCGTCGAAACTTCCCGAAATGGTACCGGCGTCGAAGGCAGGCGTGGCCTTCAAAAGGTCGTCTGCCAGGTTCTGGACGGCATGGTTGTGCCCAGCCAGCGCGGCGGACCGGGCCAGCGCTTCAAAGTTCTCGGCGGCCACGTTTTCTTCGGCGTCTACAACGTTCTTACGAGAACTCATAGAGACATAGGCTCCAACGAAGCTGGCAAGGGTTACGATGATGAGAACGAGCTTTCCCATGAGAATACCGTATAAAGTGAATGAAGTAGCAGAGGAGAGAGGGGGGTTACAGAATGGTGATGTAACCCTCAATCATGACATCTATGGAAGCATTACTTCCAAATACGTGTTCTCCCGATACAGCAACGCCATTGCCAATAGCATTGGTGGCTTGTTCCACCGTGATCTGCTGCATTTGGACAGTTGCGCCTTTCGCTATAGACGTCCAGCGTATGCTGTGGGTTGGCATTGCCAGATGTAGGATGGTTATCGAGTCGGCTAACAATGGCTTCCTATAGCAAGAATGCGTCCAATGGTGCCGAAGCCGAGGTGAGGTAGAGGATATTTATGCTTTTCATCCCACTGTCACAAACCCATTCAGTCCCACCGGTGCCGGATAAAAGCGAATCGAGAGCCTTTTTTGAATGTAACCAGGTTTTGTGAGGGCCTTTCAGCCCAGTTGTGACCCCGTTTTCCCGCAGACCCCTATGCTAATCTCCGTCATGGAGCGGACGCATGGCTTCATTACATTTTGTAATGCTAATGGATAGAACAGTAACAGCACATCTCCTTGAATCACGTGGATAAGTTGAGTCCGTAGTATGATGTAAAAGGCCGGCTGGATGAAGATGGCCACCGCTTTCCGCTCGGTTGTGAATGTCAACGTTCAACTAACCTAGTTTCTTCGCAATGGCCACCATTGAGCTTACCTCGACAGCGACCAATTGCAAAACCTGCTCCAGAGCGATGATCGGCTTCAGCAACTCCTGGAGGCGATGCCGGGTCAACTCCTCCAGGCCGAGATGACCGAGCACCTACAGGCCGAACCCCAGGAGCGCACCGACACACCTACCGCAATGGCAGCTACCGGCGCGGGCGCACCACGCGCGTAGGTACGCTGGAGTTGGAGGTGCACCGCGACCGGGCGGGCCGATTTCAGACCGACCTCTTTGAACGCTACGGGCGGAGTGAGAAAGCCCTCGTCTTGAGCTTCATGAACATGTACGTCAGCCCGGAGGGCAGCGTAAATCAGCTTACCTGGCGGAAAGTGCTTTTACACATAACCGTGGACTTGATCGATGGATAAACCAATCTATGATTTTCGACAATTTGCCGGAGTGTAGGAAATGGCAGCAGCAATTCATCACCGTATTCTTTTAACGATAAAAAAAGCCCCGACGCTTTTTCAACGTCGGGGCTTTGAAGGAAAGGAGCGGCCACCGCTAGAATTCGCTGTAGGCCAAGCGGCGCAGGCGGGTGTCTGTTTCTCCGTTCCAGTACGTAGTTAAGGCGGGTGAGGCTTTGCGGTAGTACATGTTAACTGTACCACCGAAGTTCATAGAATTGGAAGTAATGCTTCCATAGATGTCGGGATCTCCCTGAAAATAGACTCCACCCTCGTTAAAAATTTGCCCCCATACCTCTACCGTTCCGTTGAATTCCAGATCACCCCCTGCATAGAAGGCAATGGAACTTTCATCGCTGGTGTACCCGTCGTACGCACTTGCATCAACCGAACCGGAAAAGTCCACATTGTTTTCAATGAGAAACATCACGTATCCTTCCACTGCAAAGTTGCCCGATGTTGAGAGGTTGCCCTTTATGTGCCAGATGTAGGGGTCCTCCCGCGTGCTTCCAAAATCAACATCGCTGGACAATACAACATCGCCATTAGTCACCGAGTCCGGCTCCATGGTGAGCGCCATTAAGGGAATATCCAACGTTGGTATTTCGATGATCTCACCTTTATAGGTGCTGTTGGCTCCCGACGGGTTGTAGTTCGGCTGGAAGGTAGTCTCAAGGGCCTTCGTGGGATTGGCCGACCCATAGGTGCCGTACGTCCCGAATCCTCTGACCGAGGCCGAGTTACCTGTCACGTGCAGGTTGCCATTGGTGTGCATGTTGGCATTGAGCGTCATCGCTTCCGTGCCGTCTACGCAGATCTCACAGATGTCACCATTGAGATTGCCGTTCATCGCCAAGTTCTGGTCTGAGAGCATCGCATAGCTGAGAAAGTCGGGCACGGACTCTGCGATGCCGGACGTGATTTCGGCCATCTCGTATTCCGAGTGGATGTTGAAGAGCACCGAATCCGTATCGTTGCTGCGCGCCCAGCCCGCACACTCGACACGGGCACGCGAAAGACCAATCAGGGATGTCGTGCAACGGTATTCGCTGCCGTCGAAACTTCCCGAAATGGTACCGGCGTCGAAGGCAGGCGTGGCCTTCAAAAGGTCGTCTGCCAGGTTCTGGACGGCATGGTTGTGCCCAGCCAGCGCGGCG
>DATGCC010000702.1:0-4368 GCA_035312345.1 Rhodothermales bacterium | reverse complement strand
CTCGGCATCCAGCAGCAGGGTGCGAAAGACCGGAGCGTGGCTGCCGCTTACTGCTACGCTGGCTACGGCGATGAACCGGCCTTGTGGATCGACGCTGAGCGCATGGACGCTGGGAAGAAGCAACTCGACTTTCCAGAGCAGCGCACCCCATGGATCGTAGCAGAAAAGGACCGCCTGCTCGCCGCCATCAGCCAGATGGCTCGACTGCCGCATCGCCGCGACGAGCACGTTGCCGGTGCGAGGTTGGGTCGCCAGCAACACGGTGCGTTCGAGCGTGTAGGGCGCGTCTTTGAAAAGCGCTGTTTCCTGCACGACTTCTCCCTGCGCACCAAGCAATACCAGAGTGGCTGTGGCAGGCAGCACGTAGGCAACCTGCCCCGCCGCCCCGACGGTAAATACCGGCCCTGGTGTGTCGGGCGGCAGCAGGCGCGCGTGCCGCAGGCTCCACGCAAGATCAGGCGTAGCCGTATAGAACTGAAATGCCTGCGTTCCATTTTTTTCGCTCGATACGGTGAGCAGCCCGGTTGCTGCCTCGGCGGTCTGTACCCGCAGCACGCTCCCATCAAAAGACCACAGGGCACCGTCGGCCAGCAGGGCATCGGGCATTGCGAATAAGAAACCCGACGAGAGATTAGCAACGGGCAGGCTACCAGCGGGATGAGAGCGGACCTCAGCGGGTTGCAGCAGGGTGTCCTGCGCTGCACCCGGAAGCACCACGAACAGGGCCAGCCACAGCGCACTCAGCAAACGAAAGGGTAGATGCGTACTCATGCCTGTAATAAAACCCTCTTTTCAATGGTCCGCAAGCCTTTTATAAAGCATGACCGCCAAGACGGTCTCTATGCTTCTGCCTGCCCCAGGCGAAAGACAAGGTACGCCTGCCCCAGATACAACTCGTCGCCATCTTCAAGCGGAAGCGGCTGCTTGCCAACAGGCATCGGGCGCGAATAATGGACCCGGTTGAGCGTGGTGCTGCCTTTTTCGTTGTGCCACAGAAAGCGGCCCTGCTGCACGTCGAAGGTCAGGTAGGCGTGCTCGCGAGATACCGTCTGGTTGATCTCTCTTTCCTCCTTGCTGAGTGCGGCGTCGTCAGGATCGAGGAAAACAATGTCGTTGCGGCGAAAGATGCGCGCGCGCCCGTCGGCCACCTGCTGCAACCGCCCGATGTTGATGCGGCCTTTGCCTTCGATGTCGTAAGCTTCTTGTTCAGCCCGGCCCCGCTGGATTTCCACGCGGGCGTGCGTCGCCGGTGCGGTTTTCTTTGGCTCGATGTAGACGGTGCCATATTTCTCGAACGCCGGACGCAGCGCCTCCGGGGCAGCCTCGTGCAGCGTGCAGATCACGGGCAGCGCGGCCGGTAACGCAAAACCGGCCTCCTTTAGCCGGTGCCGTACCGCTACATCAAACGGCGGCTCGATATCGTCCAGCGCAGCCTGGTACCGCGCCCGGTCGCCTGCGATGGAAGCCAGGATATGCACCTCCAGGCTGTTGAACGGCAGCGGCTTCGTTCCGCGATAGGGTTCGAGCGTACGGACAACCTCGTCGAGCAGGTTGGTGCGGATCTCCAGCGGCGTCAGGTCGCGGTCGTCGCCGCTGGCCTTGCGCAGGCGCTTGAGAAAACTGCTCGCAATAGCCGACGGGCCTTCCTGGGGTTGCGGGTCTTCAGAACGTTCGTCGTGGGGTTCGTCAGTCATTGAGGGCCACGTTGGTTGAGTCGGTCACGGTGCTTGTGTCAGGAACAGCGCTGGAATCAGCAGGGGCAACCGTCGAGGGCGACATACCGGCTGGCGGTGCCTCCGCCTCGGAACGGTGGATCAGGCCGAGGTCGGCAGCGGCTTCGAAGATGGCTCCGGCGATAGGCCCGGCATCGCGTCCACCGCTGAGGTTGTCACGCCCAAGATCTTGCTTGCCGCTCTCCACCAGCACCGCCACGGCGATTTGCCGCTCATTGCTTGGCTGCTCGGTATAGGGCGCGTAGCCCGTAAACCAGGCGTGTGTTACGCGGCCCAGGTTACGCCCGTTCTCGAAAAGGTCCTGCTCGGCCGTGCCCGTCTTGCCTGCGACCGGTACCGAAAGCGTGCTGAGCCGCCGCCCTGTCCCACGCGGGCCGATGACCACGTTGCGCATGTACTGCGCCAGAATGCGTGCCTGCTCCAGCGTGATGACTTGCTGCGCTGTGCTATCCAGATTGCCTGTCGTGAGCGAATCATCAGCGACGAGCCAGCGCGTCTGGGCGAGGCGGCCTTCGTTAGCAGGGATGGACGCCATCCGCGCCACCGCCAGCGGGCTGGCAATGACGAGCCCCTGCCCGAATCCGGCCTGTTGCAGATTGGTATAGCGCGTCAGGGCCTCCACTTCTTCCTGCCGCGTGCCGTCCTCAAAGCCGTTGCGCACGCCGATGGCATCCATCACGTTGAGCATCTCTTCGGCTCCCGTCTCCTCGGCAAGGCGGGCGAAATAGACGTTGCTCGAATTCTCGATAGCCAGGGCCATCGATACCGTACCAGTGGGGCCTTCAATCCGCATGAAGCGCTCGCCGCCACCCACGCTCGTCTCCCAATCTGCCGCCTCGTTGCCCATCTCACGGAACGCCGCCATCGCGGTAGCCAGCTTGAAGGTAGAGCCGGGCGGCTTGTTGGCGTAAAGCGCGTGGTCGTACAACTGCTCGTCATCGGCGTCTTCGTCGATGTCTTCGGGCAGCGGGTAGGTGACGGCGGCCAGCACCTCGCCCGTATGCACATCAATCACTGCCGCCGAAATAAAACGCTCCTGGAAATCGGGACGGCGGCCCACCTCAGCACGGATCGCCTCGGCCACGCGCTCTTGCAACCGGATGTCGATAGAAAGCCGGTGGTCGCGCTTCGCCTCAAAAAACCGCCGAGATTTGCGGCTGCCCAGCCCGGCACGCAGGTACGGCACCAGCTCACGGTAATCGTAATAACTGACAGTGTACGTCGCATCGGGATCATCTGGATCGGGCAACTCGAAGGCATAGTTGGTGCCCCGGCCGCGATCAGGGCGATTGTCGTAGCCGCGCAACTGCGAGAGGAAACGGCGCTCGGCATACAGCCCCCGCACATCGCCCCAGCCGCCGCCGGACTTGTTGTAATCGCCTAGCAGATACGTGGTCAGCGGGCCGAAGGGGTAGATGCGCTCCTGCTCGCTACGACGGAAAGCGGATAGATCGACTTCCATGAGTGAATCGGTGAGGACAGACGGGTCGCTCGTTGCCAGCGGGATGCCGTTGCGGTCGTAGAGCGTACCCAGGCGAATGCGATCCAGCGCGAGGCGGATGCGCGGGTTGTAGGCGAAGCCGCGCTTGCCGTCGGCCTGCGGTACCAGCGCCGGTTTCACGATCCAGTCATCCACCTTGATGACCTGGATGTAGGCGGTCCGCAAACCGAGGAGCCCCAGCATCACGAGCACACCCACGCCGACCGCGCCAACAGGTCCGGCAAAGCGGTTGCGTTGCAGTTTCATTTCTTCTGCCGTTACATCGCGCCCCGACAGGTTCAGCAGCACACCGATGAAGAGCAGATGCATGATGAGCGCCGACTTCCCGTAACTCAACAGCGGCGAGACAACGCCGGAAAGCGGCACCACGCCCAGCATTCCCCCCACGATCAAGCCCAGTTGCAACGCCGACGAGATGACAATCCCCGCGCCGAGGAAAAAACCAAACAGCGATCCTGACCGCAGCGCTACCAGCAAGCCCCGGTGAAAAAGCACCGCGTAGAGCAGCAGCACGCCGAGGAAGCCAAGCAGGCCCAGTTCTTCACCCACTATCGCCATAACCATGTCGGTGTGCGCAGCCGGGACGACGAGCGTGTTGCCATCACCCAAACCTTGCCCCGTAAAACCGCCCGTCGTCAGCGACCAGATGGCCTGCGCCAGGTGCTCGCCGCCGCCCGCCGAGTTGTCCCACGGCGAGAGCATC
Organism: Rhodothermales bacterium; assembly: GCA_035312345.1. Taxonomy (GTDB): domain Bacteria; phylum Bacteroidota; class Rhodothermia; order Rhodothermales; family DATGCC01; genus DATGCC01. Next base: position 431 of record DATGCC010000702.1, on the reverse strand, counting down.
ATCGCCACGCGGCTCACCACAGTCGGCACCAGTTCGTAGTGATAGACAAGCCAGAAGCTGCCCACAAGCGCAGCAAAGCCCAGCCCGACAACGAGCCAGCGCCGCCGCACGATGCCATAGAGCAGCAGAAACGTCGTACAGATGACGAGCGCCGGGCCGAGGTCGCGTTGCAGAATGAAAAATCCTATAGCCAGCCCGACGCCGAGCAACACCGGCAGCGCAAACCGCAGGCGCGGCACCGACAGCCCGACGCGCCGCAGCCAGCCTGGCATCTTGCTTTCTTCCAGATTGCGCAGAAACTCCCAGTTGCGGGCAAAATACCCGGCGAAAAACACCAGCAGGCACGCCTTGATGACTTCGACGGGCTGTACCGTCAGCGGGCCTAGCACGAGGTTGACTTTGGCTCCTTCGCTTCCCGTTGGTCCGGTGCC
>DATGCC010000701.1:0-2779 GCA_035312345.1 Rhodothermales bacterium | reverse complement strand
GGCACTACGCCAACGGATACCATCACGGTGCGGACCTTGCTGGCGCGTGGGCTGGAACGGGCGGGCGAGATGGAGAGCCAGCCAGAAGTGCAGGCGGAAATGCTGATAGTCATGGGGCAGGCCTACCAAAGCCTGGGGCATTATGACCAGGCTGAGTCGCTGCTCCGTGAAGCCCTGGCTCTGCAACGTACGCATCGGGGGAGCGACTCTGTTGCTGTGGCACGTAGCCTCTCGGCGCTGGGAATAATTTTGCAGAAACAGGGTCGTTATACAGCAGCCGATTCGCTGGACCGCATAGTGCTGGCGATGCAACGCCGGTTGCTGGGTCCGCAACATGAAGAGGTAGCCGCCACCTTGCGTGAACGCGCTGCAGTCCTGACCTATATGGGCGACTTTGAGGAGGCGGATCGCCATCTGCAAGAGGCCCACGCCATCCTGCGCACGAATGCGGTGCCAGATAGCAGCCGCATAGCCATGCTGCTCAACGAGTTCAGCCTGTTGCGGCAGGCGGAAGGGCGCTTTGAAGAAGCCGAGCAGTTCCAGGAGGAGGCTTTGACCTTGCTCCGAGCGACACAGGGGCCAGAGCACTACCAGGTAGCGATGGCGATGAACAACTTGGGCCTGATTCATTCGCGCATGGGGCGCTATGCTGCTGCCGAATCGCTTTACCACGACGCCCTGGGCATATTTCGTCGGCTCTACGGAGCGCAGCATCCCAGCATCGCCAATCAATTAAGCAATCTGGCCGTCGTCCTGTCGAAGCAAGGTAAGCACACCGAATCCGCCGAGATCCAGCGCCAGACCTTAGCTATGCGCCGCGCCATATTCGGCGATGTACATCCTCATGTAGCTCAGAATGTGGCCAACCTGGCCTTTGAACTACGGCAGCTTGGTGCCTATGCTGATGCGGAACGCCTGACGCGCGAAGCGCTGGCCCTGAATCGCAAGATCCATGGTGAGCAGCACTATGCCGTCGCCATCGACCTCGACAACCTCGCTGCTATCAAGCGACTCCAGAAGGACTATCGGGAGGCCGAACGTCTGAGCCGTGAGGGATTGGCGATGTGGTGCACAGTCGTGGGCGAGGAGCATCCTAGTACCACCATCTCCATGAATTTGCTAGGCATTATTTTGCGCGAAAAGGGCGACTATACGGCGGCTGATTCGCTTTTCCAGGAGACCCTGGCCCTGCAACACAAGCTGTTTGGTAAAGACCATCCGCGTACGGCAAACACCCTCCATGAACGGGGTGTGTTGCTGATTCAAACCGCGAATTATGCCGAGGCCGAGCGGATGCTGAACGAGGCCCTTGCTATTTATCTGGATCGTTTAGGCAAGGATCACCCTGATACCAGGGATGCCTGGCAGGATCTCAGCGACCTGTATGAGGCCTGGGGTCAACCTGCCAAAGCTGCTGCATACCGTGCCTTGCTCGAGGAAAAAGAATGAGAACCAACGGGTATCAATGGCCGCTATGTAGCACGATGCAGAGGCGGTTATACTTCGCGACGGGAGAAGAAAATATAGTCGGTGGAAGGAGGCGTATGACCCTGCTTTCGGATGATCCGGGCGATCTGCGCATGGTGGTGGGTCGAAGGATTACCTGAAACGTGATCGCCTTGACAGTAGATTGATGGGATGGTCCTTCGGTAGAGGTATACTCGACCACACGATCCATTTCGCCGTCGGAGGCAGCGTCCAGAAAATCGAGGCAGCGGGTAAGGCTGGCACTCCACTCGGTTTCGCACCGATCGAGGTCGTACACGTCATCCTCTGCAAACCAGAGGCGGCCCCGTGTATCTTCGCCCTTCACGCGCTTCAGCCATCCGTACTGGCATAGGATAACATGCGTGAAGAGCCGCCGTGCCTCCTCCGAGTTCTCAAGGTCAGCCTCGGCTGCCAGCAACAGACGAACGACGTCGGTGTGTTCGCCATCGGCGGCGTAGAGCAGGGCGGTACCGCCTGATCCATCAGGTCCGGATCTGCCTCGGCATCGAGCAACATCCTGATGAGATCGGTATGGCCGCCGTCGGCAGCCCAGATGAGCAGGGTGGCCCCATCACCCGTGCAGGCATTGACATCCCCGCCTGCATCGAGGACGTGTTGCACCGTTTCTGCATCTCTGTCCCGCGCTGCGCTGGCGGCCTCGTAAACATCCGGTGTTTGTGCGTGAGCGGCACCTACGAAAAACAACAAAGCTAAGTGAGCCAGATAGAGGAAAGCACGCATCGGGGTAGTATGGTTGGAAGAAGAACGGTCAATGTGATAAGCATAGCTATTTCTTTTACCAATGGCGTCGTAAAGCATGCGCAAAGGTATTGTACAAGAGACGATGTCGTGTACCTGCGGCAAGCTGCTTGGGAGCGGTGCAGGACGTTTTTTACTACAGCAACGCGTATCTTTAGCGCGTGGAGGGATGCTGCTGAATCGACCAGGGCTTTCCAAGGAAGGTGTTCTCGTAATCTGAAGGGTGCCGCCATCATGTCGTCTTCTCCGGACATCACGCGATTGCTCCTGCAATGGAATGAGGGCGATGAGCAGGCGCGCGACCGGCTCATGCCCTTGCTCTACGACGAGCTTCGAAGGCTCGCCCGCGCCCGCATGCAACAGGAGCGGCCCGACCATACGCTGGGGACAACGGGGCTGGTCCATGAAGCCTACCTGAAGCTGGTCAACCTCACCGGCGTGCAATGGAACGACCGGACGCATTTCCTGGCGCTTCTTTCTCGCGTAATGCGCCGTATTCTGGTAGACTACGCACGGGCCCGAAAAGCCGCAC